>NZ_JAVDVQ010000007.1:0-221380 GCF_031456935.1 Arthrobacter ginsengisoli
GTGCGTGAAACGCTATCTCGCCCGACGGATCTACCGGATACTCAACGCCGCAAACCCGGCGCCCTGCCACGCTTGACAACCATAGAAGGATCCCCTACGTGTCGATCGACAGATGCCCACCTCAACCGCACTGTAACGATTATCGCCGCCGGAGGCGCGAGTCCCTCAGGAGGCTGGGGCGCCGTCGATGGTCAGGATAGTTCCGTTGGTATAACCGGACCGCGGGGAAGCCAGGAACGCCACTGCACTGGCGATTTCCGCCGGGGTTGCGGATCGTCCGCAGGGCAGGGCAGCGTTAAGCTCCATCCATCTGTTCTCGTCGCCGAGTTCTGCTGTGGCTCTGGCCCTGAGCAACATCTCGTTCCGGGGTGTGGAAACCGGCCCGGGATTGATCCCGACGATACGCATCCGATCCAGGGCGGCCGACTTTCCCAGTGCCCGGGTGAAAGCCATGAGCGCGGCGTTGCCGGTGGCGCCGGCGATATAGTCCGGTCTGAAAGTTTCGCCGCCAGCGCCGATGATGTTGACGATCACTCCCTGCCTGGCCTTGAGGTTCGCATACAGCGAGCGGACCAGACCGATATAGCCAAAGACCTTGAGGTCCCAGGCATCCTTCCACTGGCGGTCCTCAATATCCTGGATCGTGCCAGGCGGAATGGCTCCAGCGTTGTTCACCAGCACGTCAATGTCACCAACACTTGAACTCACTCGCTCCACGCCGGCCGCCGAGGACAAGTCCGCAGCCACGACTCCCACCGAGACGCCGTGTCGCGAGCGGATGGTGCCGGCAAGGTCATTCAAGCGCTGGCCGTCGCGGCTGACCAGGATGAGGTTGCAGCCCTCCTCCGCCAGAACCAATGCCGTTTCCCGTCCGATGCCTTGTGAGGCGCCGGTGATCAGTACTGTTTTTCCCTGCAGACGTAAATCCATGCTGTCTTTTCTTCCTCGGGGGGTCGCGGCGGTCGTGGGACTGGCCTGCAGCCGCGCCGGCTGTCGGGACGCCTGGAACGGTCAGGCTTCCGGCGTGAGTCCCCGCTCTGCCATGACCTCTTTGACCAGGGTCAGGGCGTTGAGCACGCGGGGGAACCCGATGTAGGGGATGCACTGGATCAGGGCGCCGACGATTTTTTCCTTGGTCAGGCCCACGGTGAAGCCGGTGTTGATGTGCAGCTTCAGCTGGGGCTCGGTGCCCAGGGCGACGAGCGTGGAGATGGTCACCATGGTCTGTTCCTGCTGGGTCAGGGCCGTGCGGGAGTAAATGTCGCCGAAGGCGAAGGAGACGATGTAGTCGGCAAGGTCCGGATCCAGGGACTTGTATGACTCGACCAGCTTGGCGTGGTCAAAGGTGTTGGCGTGGTCGGGGGAGACGAGTTCCATCATGCGGTCGAGGCCGCGCTGATAGCGATCTGTAGTCATCTGGGTATACCTCTTCATATCGGAAACAGCGCCTCACGGGGTTTTGCGAAACGCTACGTTGCGTTACAATTTTAGCACCGGCCGGTAGCAAGCGAAAGGCACTCGCAATGAATTCCTCAAAGGGCGACGGCGGGACACCCGCGGGCGTAGGAGCCGGACCAGACGCGGGAGCCGGGCATCAGCGGCGGCGTGCGCGGTCGGAGCAGGTAATCCTCGACGCCACACGGGATCTGCTGGGAGAGGCCGGGTTCGGCAGCCTCACGGTCGAAGGCGTCGCGGCCCGGGCCGGAGTAGCGAAGACAACGATCTACCGCCGGTACCGGTCCAGGACCGACCTTGCCCTGGCTGTCCTGCTGGACATGGTCGACGACGTGAGCACCCGGCCGTATGTTGCGGAGACTGGCGCTGAGCTGACGAAACTGGTCGACCGGACCGTCGAACTCATGTGCACGTCCGTGATGGGCCGGATCATGCAAGGCCTGGTCTCGGAGGTCGCCGCCGATCCAGAGCTCGCCAGGGTCTACCGGGAACGGGTGGTGAGTAACCGGCTGGCCGACGTGAGCGCCCTGGTGGAACGCGGTATCTCCAGAGGCGAACTCAGGCCCGGGCTCGACCCCGAAATGGTCACCGACCTTCTGCTCGGCCCCATCTACTACCGCTTCTTCCTCAGCGGTTCCCCCATGGACAGCGGTTTCGGCGAACGCCTCGTCAGCACCCTGCTTCCTTCGTTCACTGAATAGGACACCTGGGCGGACGATGGTTCGGAATTCCACGGTTTGGTGAAAATGAGCAGTCGCCCGCACCCCCTCAGGAGGGCTGCGGGCGATTGCATGAGGTCTCCGTTCAGCAGCCGGCTCAGCCCGCGTGCGCGGCGGTGAGCCTTTCTGCTTCCTGCTCGGCCTTCATGACGGCAACCCGTGGACCGCCGAGCAATTCTGTCGGAGTCTTCGACGTCTCGGGCATGCCTATCACCGCAATAGCAGCGATTCCGGAGGCAACTGCGCCAAAGACCGCCACCGGGACCCAGCCCATCGGACCGGTGCCAAGGAGTATCGCAGCGACCATCGGAGCGAAGCCGGCAACGAGGTTGCCCAGCTGGTTGCTGACGGCCATGCCCGTGAACCGGACCGGTGCCGGGAACTGCTCGGCGAAAAACGACGTCCACACACCGTTGTAGCAGCTGAAGAACAAGCTCATGTTGACGAAGGCGAAGACCGCGATCAGGAGGACGTCCGTCGTCGAGATCGCCCAAAGGTACCCGACCAGCGTGAGCGCGCAGCCGACCGAGGAGATCAGCATCGTCGGCTTCCTGCCGATGACATCGGAGAGGTAGCCGGCGGCGGGGATGGTGACAATCGACAACGCTATGGCTCCAGAGATGACGGCGAGCATTGCACTCCGGTCAACACCGACCGACGTTGCGTACGAAAGGCTGAACACCGCGAACAAGGTTTGCATCGCTGCCATTAGTGAAGCTCCGGCGACACGGATCACACTGCGCCAGTGGTACTTGAACACGTCGTTCAACGGCAGCTTGCGGACCGCGCTTCCTTCCTTCGCCTCGGCAAACACCGGGGTTTCGTCCAGGTGGCTACGCACGTAGTACGTGATGACGACGACGACGGCGCTGAGCCAGAACGGAACCCGCCAGCCCCAGCTGTAGAGGTGCTCGGCGGGCAGGAGCGCCACCGGCAGGAACACGATGGTCGCCAGCGAGCAGCCGACGGCGTAGCCGACCATAACGAAACTGGTGAAGAATCCCCGGCGCCCGACCGGGGAATGTTCAACGGTCAACGTCGAGGCTCCGGCCGATTCGGCCCCGGCCGAGAATCCCTGAACGACGCGCAGGACCACCAGCAGGGCAGGGGCCAACAGGCCCACCTGGTCGTAAGTGGGCAGACACCCGATGGCGAAGGATGCGACGCCCATCATGATGACGGTGGCGAGCATGACGCGTTTACGCCCGAGCCGGTCCCCGAAATGTCCCATCACCACCGCGCCGACAGGCCGCGCCACGTAACCCACCGCGAAGGTGGCGAACGATGCGATCAGTGCGACGGTCGGGTCGCCGCTTGGAAAGAACAGGACGTTGAAGACGAGCGCGGCTGCGGCGCCGTAGACGAAAAAGTCGTAGTACTCGAGCGCACTGCCGAGGAGCGCGGCTATAGCCGCACGCCGGGGTGTCATCACCGGCCGTGGGTATAGTGTCTTTGTCATGTGTTTCTCCCTTGAAACAGAACGGTTTGGGGAACTGCCGGCCAGAATGGCCTCGTGCGTTTGCGCCTGGCGTTCGACGCAGGCGTCGTTACGCGGTGTTTGGTGCGGCAGCGGCTCTGATGCAACCGCCGCGCTGTGCCTACTTCAACGATAGGGCTGTGGCGCAGCTCACATGTGTTCCACTATGGAACACAGGCGGCATCCAGGCTTCCCTGCAACCGATGGCCATTAACGACAAAGCACGGCCACCCGTAGAGTGGCCGTGCCGAAATCGGAGCGGGTCAGGAGAAGGCTGAGATGCCTGTGATTTCACGTCCCAGGATCAGTGACTGGATGGAGTCGGTACCTTCATAGGTGTGGACCACCTCCATATCGGTCAGGTGGCGCGCTACATGGTGCTCCAGCAGGATTCCGTTCCCGCCGAACATGTCCCGGGCATCCCGGCAGAGTGTCCGTGCCTTGTCGCCGGTGAACATCTTGGCCAGCGAAGCCTGTTCGTTGCTTAGCTGGCCCTTGTCCTGGAGTGCCGCGGTGCGGAAGCAGATCAGCTGCATCGCGGTGAGGTCCGCGAGCATGTTGGCGAGCTTGTTCTGCACGAGCTGGTAGCTGGCAATCGGGTGGCCGAATTGGACACGTTCGCGGGCATATTTGACGGCCAGCTCGTAGGCGGCCGTGGCGTGGCCAAGCGACTCCCAGGCCACAGTGCTGCGGGTGGTGTTGAGGACCGCTCCGACGTCGCGGAATGACTTCGACGTGGCCAGCAGGTTTTCCGCGGGGATCCGCAGGCCGTCGATCTCGATCTGTGCCTGCTGGATGGCCCGCTTTGCCATCTTCCCCGTGATGGCCTCGGCCTGGTAGCCGGCGGGGTAGCTGCCGTCGTCGTTCTTTTCCAGGACAAACGCCTTCACCTTCTGATCGGCAGTGTCCCGGGCCCAGATGATGACGAGGTCCGCCACGTGGCCCAGCCCGATCCAGCGTTTGGATCCGTTGATCACGTAGTGGTCACCGTCCAGCCGCGCCGAAGTTTCCAGGGCCACAGAGTCGGAGCCGTGCTCCGGTTCGGTCAGTGCGAACGCGCCCAGTTTTTCCAGTTTCGCCATCGCCGGCAGCCAGCGCTGCTTCTGCTCGTCGCTGCCGAGCAGGTTGATGCTGCCCATCGCCAGCCCGGAATGGACCGCGTTGAACGTGTTGATGCTGCCGTCACCCCGGGAGAGTTCCATCGCGACAAGGCCGGTCTGCAGCCGGGTCAGGCCCGGGCAGCCGTAGCCCTGGATCGCCGTGCCGATGATCCCCAGCTCTGCGAACTTCGGTACGAGCTGATACGGAAAGTCCGCTTTCTCCCAGTATTCGTTGATGATGGGGGTGACGTCCTGCTCGACGAAGCCGCGGACCCTGGCGATCAGGGCCCGGTCGGTGTCATTGAGGTAGTCGTCCAGGACATAGAAGTCGGAATTGACGGACAGGTCCGTTGCGGTGGTCATCAGTGCTCCTCGGGGAATTGAGTGGGAGTGCCGGCAAGGGCACCGGCCAAAACGTGTTCGTCGTCGGCGAGCCAGGCCCGCACCAGCTCTGCGCCGCTGTCCAGATCGGGTGGTGTGAGGTCGTAGCTCACGGGGGTCTTGGACAGCCGGATGGGGTTGCGGACGCCGGGTTGGGCATTTTCTCCATGCCCAACCGTCACGACGGGTTCCAGGCCGATCCGCTCGGCGAATTCGATCCCCGCCCGCAGGTCCTGGATCGGTGCGCACGGCAGCTTCGCTTCGGTGAGGATGTCGAACCACTCGGCGGCGGTCCGGGTCGAGAGGCACTCCACCAGCAGCGGCCGCAGTTCCGTGCGGTTGGCGCTGCGCAACGGCGCTTTCTCGAAACGGGGGTCCGTGGCCAGCTCCGGCCGGCCGATCGTGGCGCAAAAAGTGCGGAATTGGGAGTCGTTGCCGATCGCAATGACAATTCGTCCGTCGCCGGTGTCGAAAGGCTCATAGGGGTAGATGCTCGGGTGTTCGTTGCCCATCCTGCTCGGAACAGCGCCCCCCAGCACCACAGCCGCCGTCTGGTTCACCATGCCGGAGAGTGCGGAGGACATCAGGTTCATTTCCACGAGCTGGCCTTCCCCGATGCGGTCCCGGTGCCGCAATGCGGCGAGGATGCCGATGCAGGCGTGGAGGCCGGTGATGACGTCGAACACTGCAACGCCGGCGCGGAACGGCTCGGTGTCCGGCGCCCCGGTGAGGTCCATCAGTCCGGACAGCGCCTGGATCAGCAGGTCATAGCCGGGCAGCTGGGCCCCGCCGGCGGTTCCGAAGCCCGTGATCGAGGCGTAGACGACGTCCGAGTTGGTGGCCGAGACGGTGTCGTAGTCCAGTCCGTAGCGCACCAGGTCGCCCGGCTTGAAATTTTCGACGACGACGTCGGCCCGCTCGGCAATGCGTTGGGCCGTCCTGCGGTCGTCGGGATCGCGGAGATCGAGCTTGATTGAGGTCTTATTGCGGTTGATCGAGAGGAAGTACGTCGAGTCATTTCCGCGGACGGGCGGACGCCATGCCCGGGTCTCGTCCCCGGCCGGGCTCTCGATCTTGATCACGGTCGCCCCGAGATCGGCCAGCAGCATGGTGCAGTACGGTCCGGCCAGCACCCTGCCGAAATCGGCGATCACGATGCCGCTGAGTGGGCCACCTGAACTGCGGCCGAAGGCCGACGTCTCAGCGGTGGGGGAGTGTTGGCTGTCCATCAATGGGCTCCTCGCATAGTGTTCTTCATCCACCATGACGGACAGCATTGCTATCCGTCCAATACTTATTGATGGCCGTTTTGTTGCATCTGGTGCAATAATCGGTGGAATGGAGATCCAACAAATCCGCGCCTTCCTGGCTGTGGCGGAAGAACTACACTTCGGCCGCGCCGCAGAGAAGCTGCACATGGCGCAGCCCCCGGTCAGCCGCAGCATCCAGCAGCTGGAACGTGAGCTGGGAACCCGGCTTTTCGACCGCAGCACGCGCAGCGTCAAGCTGACGGGCGCCGGAGAAGCGTTCATTGGACCAGCAACGGAGATCATCGACGCCACGCGCCGGGCGAGCATCGCGGTCCATGCCGCGGACAAGGGAGAAGTCGGGCGCGTCCGCGTGGCCTATGCGGGCGCTTCCACCCACACCCTGGTGGGGCGGCTCGCCCGGGAGGTCCGGCGCGACCACCCGGGCATCCAGATCGAGCTCTTCAGCCAGAACTTTGCGCAACCTGCCATGGACCGGGTTCTGAGCGGCGACGTGGACATCGCTCTGGGGCGCTGGGACTACATTGCGGCCGGGATCGAAACGCGGCTGCTGGTGGCGGAGGATCTTGTTGTGGCCGTGCCCGCAAGCCACCGCCTGGCCGACGCCGGCGAGGTCCGGATGGCTGACTTCCAGGGCGACACCTTCGTATCGTTGCCGCCGCATGCGGGGGCCGTGTTGAACGACCGGCTTCGCCGGCTGACGCACGCCGCCGGGTTCGAGCTCGAAATTGTCCAGATCGTCCCGGATTCCTGGACGGCTCTCTCGCTGGTAGCGGCAGAGGTGGGCTGCACGCTCACGCTGTCCTCGGTGGCGGAGGCGGTCACGGATCCACATGTGCGTTTCGTGAAGCTTCTGGACGAGACAATTCCGGTGGAACTGCGGATGGCCTGGCGTCGGGACCACACCAGCCCTGCCTTGCGTGCGGTCCTGGAGTTAGCGGAGCGGATCCTGCCCCGCGCCGAATGACCGCGCCCCGTGACGGCGCAGCACACCCGATGAGGGGTCAGGACACCAGGGTCTCCGGTGTTTCGATCCCCAGCGTACGGAGTTTCCGGTAAAGAGTGGTTCGGCCCATCCCCAGGGATTCCGCGGCGACCGAACGGTTCCCTCCGCTTTGTTCGAGGGCGGCCACGATTGCGTCTCGCTCGAGCGATTCCAGTTTGGACAGCTGGCGCCTGCTGCTGTCCCTGAGATGTTCCGGGAGGTCATCGGCTTGCAGCACTCGACCTGGATGCGTCCGCGCCAGTGACTCGAGGGTGGCGCGCAGTTCCGCGACATTGCCTGGCCAGCGCCAACGCATGAGTCCCTGTAGCGCCACTGCGGAGAGCGTGGATCTGTCAGCAGGTTCGGCCGCATCCAGAAAATATGCTGCCAGCAAGGGGATGCGTTCCTTGGTGGCCGAGAGGGCCGGCACATTGACACGCGCGGCGATTTGGGACACCACCTCGGACACAAAGTCCGGGCATGCGTCCGGATTCATAGTGAGAACCAGGCGGGCCGGGGACGAGACCACCGTGCGGTCCGCCGGCGGGCTGGACGGCTGCTGCCGCACGGCCGAATCCAGGGCCTTGAGCCTGTTCAGCTCGCTCCGGGGCAGATCCTCAAGATGCCGCAGGACAACGCTTCGGCCTTCCGCGACGGCCTCGCGCGAGTCAGCGAACCAGGTGGCATCACCTTCCCCGGAGAAGAGGCAGGCATCAAGGATCAGTGGATTCGGCCCGGAGTCTTTCCCATTGAGCCAGGCCAGCGTGTGGTGGAGCTTGCCGGAGCCGCCCTGCCCGCAAACGGCAATTGCCCCTGGTCCCTGACTTGCCCGGTCAAAGGCATTCCGCACCACGTGCGGAAACGCTGCTCCCACGCCCGATGAATCGGCGTCGGGCACCCCGGCCTCGGCCTTCCGCGGAGTGTTTGCGGCATCCGGAATGCGGGAGAGCTCCAGGGCGAAGGCAGAGCTACCACCGGAATCGTCAATGCGCTGGACGATGGCATCCACATTCAGGGACGGAATCTCAATGGTTTGTTTGGCGCCGGTCCACTCAAGACCACGCAATTGTTCCCACAGCGTCGTGTGCAGTTCGCTGCTCATGACGGCAAGGCCGGAGACGTTCGTCATCACCGCCTGGGCGTCCAGCATGATCACCGGAGCCTTCGAGGAGCTCAGACGCAGTTGCGACATCCCCAAGGCGAGCCCCGATGCGCTGCCGAGGTCGAGCAGTCGCCGTTCGATCTGGCCGCCGGCTTCCCGGGCCATGGCCAGCATGAGCGGGTTGTCCAGGCCGGTGTCACAGGCGAAGGAAATGGACCCGATCACCCTTCGTGTGACGGGGTGCGTAATCGGCGCCCCGGCACAGGTCAAGGCTGCAAGGACGTCATTGAAATGCTCGGCACCCCGGACAAACACCGCCTGGCGACCTTCGATGGGGGTGCCGAGCCCGTTCGTCCCGACCGAACGTTCCGAGAAACTGAATCCTTCGGCGGCATAGGATTCGTCGAAGCGGCTGCCGTGGGCCTTGTCGCCCAGCCTGCGGGCGATAATCTGGCCGGACTGGTCGCTGAGGAACAGGGATATGCCCATCCCGTTGAGGCTTTCCAACCAGTGGTCCATCACGCTCTTGGCCGCGCGGATGAGGATTCCGTCCGGATCGAAATCATTGACGAACAGGAACGCCTCGGGCCTTGCCGAAGCTTCTACCCCTACGGAGCGGCGCCAGCTGTACTCGATTTCCTGGGAGACGATTTCCGACAGCTGTGTTCCCTCGCGGAGGCCCCGGCGGATGAGATGTTCCCGGGCGGCGCGAAGGGCGTCGTCGGGCACGTTCCGGTTATGCATGGCTGGTCAGCCCTGGGCTCCGACTGCCGC
The DNA here is from genome assembly GCF_031456935.1 of Arthrobacter ginsengisoli. Classification (NCBI taxonomy): domain Bacteria; kingdom Bacillati; phylum Actinomycetota; class Actinomycetes; order Micrococcales; family Micrococcaceae; genus Arthrobacter; species Arthrobacter ginsengisoli. The sequence continues at coordinate 9,262 of NZ_JAVDVQ010000007.1, forward strand.
GCGGAGGACAACGCGTCCGGGGACGCCGCCGTGCGTCAGCTTATCCAGGCTCTCGCCGACGGATTCGGCGGAGAGCTCGGCGTCGATGATGGGGATGTGGGGAATGGCGTCCTGCTTGGCCAGGGCAATGAGCTGGTTCAGCTCCTCCGGGGTCCCCACGAAGCTGCCTTGGATGGTGAGCATCTTGAGGGCCATGAGGGCGGTGGGTACCGTAAGCTCGCCGCCGAACAGTCCGACCTGGACCAGCTTTCCACCCTTGCGCAGGGAGTTGAAGGCCACGGGGGCCGTCTGGCTGTTGTTCACGAAGTCAATGACGCCCGCCACCGGGCCGCCGCCGGCGTCGATGATCTTTGCGGTGAGGCCCTGATCCGTGGAGCTGACGGTAGACGTTGCGCCAACCTTGCGCGCGAGCTCCAGGTTCCGCTCGGAGATGTCGACGGCGCAAATCGACTTATGCCCCAGCGCGCTCAGTGTTGCGATGGCGGTGAGCCCCACTCCGCCGGCGCCGATCACCACGACAGGCTCGTCGTGTCCCAGCGGAAGGACCTTGTTCACGGCGCTGAATGCGGTCAGCCCCGAGCATGCCAGCGTGGCCGCCCAGCTGAGGTCCAGTCCCTCGACGTCGACCAGGTACTTTTCGTCCCGCACCAGGATCTGCTCGGCGTAGCCTCCATGCTCCGCGACTCCGAGGTTGCGCCCGTTGGCGCAGACGTTGTCGCGGCCGGCGAGGCAGTCCCGGCATTTGCCGCAGCCGATCCACGGGTAGACCAGCCTGACGTCGCCGGGTTTGACCCCGTGCACACGGTCCCCGATTTTCTCGACGACGCCGACGACTTCGTGCCCCATGACCAGCGGATACGTGACGCCGCGGTCCACCAGCTTCAGGGCCCCCCGGCTGCCCAGATCGTAGGAACCCTCCCGCAGGTGGGTGTCCGTGTGGCACACGCCGGAACGGATGACCCTCAGGAGGACTTCGGTTCCTGTCGGCACCGGATCCGGCAGCTCGATGTCCCGGATCTCGTGGCTGTCTTGGAAAACGGCAAAAGCGTGCATGGTGAACCTCGCATCGTTGCGCAGACTGTATTCATTCAAGAATGACACCGGAGCAAATAAGTATCCAATACTAAATCACCGCTCCTTTGATGCACTCAGGGCAACAATCGGCGGCGCGGCGGATTCCCGTTACCGCCGGTTTGTTCCACATCGGCACACAAGGCGGTGATCCGCGTCACGCAGGATTGTGCCAGCCCCTCTGGGGTTCGTCACGCCGGGAGAACCGCGCGGACATTTCGCATTCAAAGGAGAATGACCATGGCAGGACGCATGTCGGGCAAAGTTGCAATCGTCACCGGCGGAGCCCAGGGCATGGGCAGGTCGCACGCCCTGCTCCTCGCCGCCGAGGGGGCCAAGGTAGTGGTCACCGATGTCAGGGAAGCTGCAGGGAAAGCCGTTGCCGAGGAGATCAGCGACGCCGGTGGTTCCGCACGCTTCATCACGCATGATGTCACCCAGTCGGCTGACTGGCAGCGAGTGCTGGAAGAAACCGTCAATGAGTTCGGCAAGCTGGACGTCCTCGTCAACAATGCCGGGATCCTCATCCTCAAGCCCCTCGACGAAACAGCCGAAGAGGAGTGGGACCGGACCATGGAAATCAACGCCAAGGGAACCTTCCTGGGCTGCAAGCTGGCGGCTCCGGCGCTTCAGGCGGCCGGTGGCGGCTCCATTGTGAACATCTCCTCCATCTACGGACTCATTGGAGCGCCCAGTGCGGCGGCCTATCAGGCCTCCAAGGGCGCAGTGCGCCTGCTCTCCAAGGCTGCGGCCGTTGACCTGGCCAAGTTCGGCATCCGGGTCAATTCCGTGCACCCTGGTGTCACGAGTCGTCATTCGTCAACGGAGCGGAACTCGTGGTCGACGGCTGCTACACCACGCAGTAACCCCGGGTTGGTCCTGTCCCGGCTCAGTGTTTCAAAGTGGAACACTGAGCCGGCACAAATGTGATCCACGCTATATCTAGCAGCAAATCGCACCAAGATTCCGATCCACTTCACCTCGGGGCCACTCCCGGGATGCTTTCCATACGAAGGAGCATGAGATGTCAATCTCAATCGACGCAGAAGCCACTGGAACAGTTCAGGCAACCGATCCCGTCCGTGACCTGTACGCGGACTGGTCCGAAATCATGGCGACCACTCCGGATCTGACCATGCGGCTTTTCCGCAGCATCTTCGACGAGTGGCACCAGCCCACCCGGGAACCCGAAGCAGTCAGCTACAAGGAAGACGTCGTCGGTGGCGTCCCCGGCATCTGGGCCTTCCCCGAAGGCGCCGACCGCGCCAAAGTTCTGCTCTACACCCACGGCGGCGGCTTCGCCGTCGGCTCGGCATCAAGCCACCGCAAGCTTGCCGGGCACGTTGCCAAGGCAGTCGGCGTCGTCACCTTTGTCCTTGACTACCGCCGGGCACCCGAGCACCCGCACCCCGCGCAGGTGGAAGACGGCGTAGCCGCCTTCAAGGCGCTGGTTGACAGCGGCATCCACCCGCACGACATCACGACCGTTGGCGACTCCGCCGGTGGCAACCTTGCAATCGCCATTGCCCTGGCGCTCAAGGAGCAGGGAGAGCCACAGCCCGGCCAGGTCATCGTCTTCTCGCCGTGGCTGGACATGGAGAACAAGGGCGAAACGCTGATCACCAACGACGCCACGGACGCACTGATCTCGGTGCCGCTGCTCGAGGGCATGATCGCCGGCGTGCTGGGGGACTCTGTCAGCCCGCAGAACCCGCTGGCCAACCCCCTCTACGCCGACTTCAGCGGGTTCCCCCGTCTGTACATCACCGCAGGCTCGGTTGAATCCCTCGTGGACAACGCCACCCGCCTGAACGCCCTGGCCGAAGCGGCCGGCGTTGATGTCACCCTCTCCATCGCCGAAGGACAGCAGCACGTGTACCCGTTCTCGGCCGGCAACTCCGAGCCCGCCGACGCCGAACTCGCACGCATCGCCGGCTGGTACAAGTACTAAACCCCGGCCACCCCACAACACACGACCTGAAATACGAAGGAGTATTCATCATGGCTGAAGACCACGGGCACACTGCCCCCGCCACCTCACCCGCCGAACTCGACGCCGTCGTCGTTGGCGCCGGATTTGGCGGCATCTACATGCTGCACAAGCTGCGCAACGAACTCGGTCTCAACGTCCGCGCCTTCGACCGCGCCGGTGGCGTCGGCGGCACCTGGTACTGGAACCGCTACCCGGGCGCCCTGTCGGACACCGAGAGCTACCTCTACCGCTACTCGTTCGACGAGGAACTCTTGAACGAATGGGACTGGACCCACAAGTACGTGACCCAGCCCGAAATCCTCAAGTACCTCGAACACGTCGTGGACCGCTACGACCTGCGCAAGGACATCCAGCTCAACACCGGAATCACGTCCGCCCGCTACGACGAGTCGACAAACCGCTGGATCATCGGCACGGACACCGGTGAAACCATCACGGCGAAGTACATCGTCAACGGACTCGGGCTGCTCTCAGCCACCAACGTCCCCAACATCCCGGGCGTCGACACGTTCGGCGGCGATATCTACCACTCCGGCGCCTGGCCGCAGGGTGTCGACCTGACCGGCAAGCGCGTCGGAGTCATGGGCACGGGGTCCACCGGCCTGCAGATCATCACCGCCATCGCACCCAAGGTGGGACACCTCACCGTCTTCCAGCGGTCGCCGCAGTACAGCGTGCCGGTCGGCAACACCACTGTCACGCCGGAGTACGTCGCCTCCGTCAAGAAGGACTACGGCAAGATATGGGAACAGGTCCGGGGTTCGGGTGTCGCTTTCGGGTTTGAGGAAAGCACCGTTCCGGCCATGAGCGTCTCCGAAACGGAGCGGCAGGCCGTCTTCCAGAAGGCGTGGGAAGAAGGCGGCGGGTTCCGCTTCATGTTCAACACCTTCGGTGACATCGCCATGGACCGGGACGCCAACGAAGCGGCCGCATCATTTGTCCGCGGCAAGATCGCCGAGATCGTCAAGGACCCGGAAACGGCCCGCAAGCTCACGCCGACCGACCTCTACGCCAAGCGCCCCCTGTGCGACAGCGGCTACTACGCCACGTTCAACCGGGACAACGTCGAATTGGTGTCGATCAAGGAGACTCCGATCGTCGAGCTGACGCCGAAGGGGATCAGGACGTCCGACGGCGTGGAGCACGAGATCGATGTGCTGATCTTCGCCACCGGCTTCGACGCCGTGGACGGCAACTACACGCGGATGGACATTCGCGGCCGCGGGGGCGAGACCATCCAGGAGCACTGGCAGGACGGACCCACGAGCTACCTCGGTGTCACCACCGCCGGGTTCCCGAATATGTTCATGATCCTCGGCCCCAACGGCCCCTTCACCAACCTGCCGCCGAGCATCGAGGCGCAGGTCGAGTGGATCTCCCGGCTGATCAAGGACGCCGAGTCCGGCGAGGTGGCCTCCGTGGAGCCGACAGCCGAAGCCGAAGAGGCCTGGACCCGGACCTGCCAGGAGATCGCCGACATGACGCTCTTCCCGAAGGCCGACTCTTGGATCTTCGGCGCCAACATCCCGGGCAAGAAGAAGACCGTGATGTTCTACCTCGGTGGCCTCGGCAACTACCGTAACAAGCTCGCCGAAGTCCGCGAGGCGGGTTACGAGGGCTTTGATCTGAAGGTCCTGGCTCCGGTGGAGTAGCCAGCGGTCTGCGCCAGCGACGGCGGCTGCCACACCTTGGGGGGTGTGGCGGTCGCCGTTCGGCGTTGGCGGCACTCCCGCCTGACGTTCACCCCTTCGCTTCGGCCGGGCGCGACGTCCTGAACTCCCGGGCCGCAAACCTTCCCGGACGCATTAACGCCAATGGCGGCCAGCGAAATCGCTGGTCGCCATTGGCTACCTGTCCGTCGTTTAGGAGTATTCGTAGAACCCCTTGCCGGACTTGCGTCCCAGCTCGCCACGAGCCACCATGTCGCGGAGAATCCGGGGCGGCGCGAACCGTTCGCCTAGCGTTTCATGCAGGTATTCGGCGATTCCGAGGCGGACGTCCAGCCCCACGATGTCTGTGGTGCGCAGCGGCCCGGACGCGTGCCGGTAGCCCAGTTCCATGGCGGCGTCGATGTCCTGGGCACTGGCCACGCCTCCTTCCAGCATTCGCATGGCCTCCAGGGCGATTGCGACGCCCAGGCGCGAACTGGCGAAACCCGGTGCGTCATTGACCACGATCGGGGTCTTGCCCAGTCCGCGCACCCAACTGGTGGCGGCGTCGGCGAGTTCCGGAGCGGACTGGGGGCCAAGGACAACTTCGACAAGTGTTGACGCAGGGACCGGGTTGAAGAAGTGCAGCCCGCAGAGCCGCTCGGGCCTGCCGAGAGTGGCGGCCAGCTCGGTGACGGACAGGGAGGAGGTGTTGGTGGCAATCCAGGCATCCGAGGCAATGTTGCGCTCCACGTTGAGCAACGCGGACTGCTTGAGTTTGAAGTCCTCCGGTACGGCTTCGACAACCAGACCCGCACCGCCGAAGTCGACGGCGTCGGTGGAAACAGCGAACCGGCTGAGAAGCGAGTCCAGATTCTCGGTGACGGCAGCCTTTTCGATGGCCTTAGCCAGCGTCGCGGTCACGCGGTCCAGGGCCGCTGCGGCGGCCGCGGCGTCACGTTCGACGACGGTCACCGCCGCTCCGGAGACAAGGAAGGCGTGGGCGATGCCGGCGCCCATCCGGCCTCCGCCGAGAACGCCTACCTTTGAGGGGACGGCCGCCGTTTCAGCCGCTGAAGGGGAGATGGTCATTTGGTGGCTCCTTTTTGTTTTTTTCGGTCCAAGAACGCCTGCATCCGCTCAAACTTTGCCTCTGACTCAAAGAGGATGCCCTGGGCAAGTTCGTCGATGGCTGGGTGGGCGGATCTTGGTGCATGGAGGACGCTCTTGGTGAGGCGGACAGCGAGGGGTTCCTGGGCTGCGATCCGGGCCGCGAGGGCGAAGGCTGCGGGGATCAGCTGGTCTGGTTCATGCAACTCCGTGACGAGCCGGACAGCCATCGCCTCTGCGGCGTCGAGCACTTTTCCGGTGAGCAGTATTTCCTTGGCGAGGGGCTCGCCCACGAGTTCCACGAGGCGCCAGCCTGCGCCGGCGGCAGCAAGGATGCCGAGGCCGGTTTCGGGGTTGCCGATCTTGATCCGCGGGGTGGCAATCCGGAAGTCCGCCGCGTAGGCCAGTTCCGCGCCGCCGCCGAGCGCGAAGCCATCAATGGCTGCGATCACTGGCATAGGCAGTTTGGAGATCCGCTGGAAGAGGCCGGAGTTGATGCCGGCCAACGCATCGTCGCGGCGGCGTTCCCGGAGCTGGGATATGTCCGCCCCGGACGCAAAGATGCCACCGGAGGGGAGTTCGGCCCCGGAAAGGATGAGGATTTTGGGATTGCGCTCCAAATCAGCGCACACGGTGTGCAACTCGTCCACCATGAGCTGGTCTATGGCGTTGCGCACTTCTGGCCTGTTGAGTTCGACGTGGACGGTCGCGCCGGCGTCGTGGATTTTAATCGTCTTCACTTGCCCACCCTTGCATCGCGGATTACTTCGAGTCCAATACCTAATGCGGGATCAATTATTGCGAAAATGAAATAGATGACGACGGTGCCGAACGGTCAGCTTCCGCCACCCGGGATTGATCCCGAATCATCATTGATCATGCCGGTAATAAGTATTGGACTGCATAGCCGGAAGCTGGGATCGTGATTGCAAAGACAAACCTTCAGAAAGAGTTCCGGATCATGAGCAACTACGCGACCATCAACCCGGCAACCGGAGAACGCGTTGCCGAGTTCCCGACCCTCACCGAAGACGAAGTGCAGGATGTACTCAAGCGCTCCTTCACGGAATACCGCAACTGGCGGTCGACCCCGCTGGCCGAAAGGGCTGCCGTCCTCACCCGCGTCGCCGAACTGCACCGCGAACGCTCCGAGGAACTCGCCGCCCTGCTGACCCTGGAAATGGGGAAGCCGATCGCAGAGGCCCGCGGTGAAGTTGCCCTCGTTGCCTCGATCTACGCTTACTACGCGGATAACGCCGAGCGCTTCCTCCGCGATGAACCGTTGGAGATCAGCGGACCCGGTTCGGCCCTCGTCCGCACGGAACCCATCGGGCCGCTGGTCGGAATCATGCCCTGGAACTTCCCCTACTACCAGGTGGCCCGCTTTGCCGCACCCAACATCGTGCTCGGCAACACCGTGATCCTCAAGCACTCACGCAACTGCCCGCAGTCCGCGCTGGCCATCGAAGCTGTCTTCCGTGATGCCGGGCTGCCGGCCGATGTCTACATCAATGCATTTGCCACCAGCGGCCAGATCGCGACCATGATTGCCGACCCGCGGGTTCAAGGTGTTTCCCTGACCGGATCGGAGAAGGCCGGATCCGCGGTCGGAGAAATTGCCGGACGCCACATGAAGAAGTACGTGCTCGAACTTGGTGGCTCGGACCCGTTCATCGTGCTGCCGGATGCAGATCTCGACAAGGCCGTGGCCGGCGCCGTGGCCGGCCGTATGTACAACGGCGGTCAGGCCTGCACGGCCTCCAAGCGCTTCATCATCGTCGGCGACATTTACGACGAGTTCCTTACCCGCTACACCGAAGCCATGACCAAGATCGCGCCCGGCGATCCGACCGATACGAAGACGACCTTCGGCCCGCTGTCATCCCAGGCTTCCGTCGAAGAAATCGCCGAGCTGGTCCAGGACGCCGTTTCCAAGGGCGCGACCGCCGTCAGCGGTGGGGGCGCCCCCAACGACTCCGGCGCTTACTACCCCGCGACAGTCCTGACCGGCGTCACGCCGGAGATGCGGGCCTACTCGGAGGAGATTTTCGGCCCCGCCGCGGTCGTCTACCGGGTGGACTCTCCCGAGGCTGCCGTGGATCTGGCCAACGATTCGCCGTTCGGCCTCTCAAGCTCGATATACAGCGCGGATGTTGCAGCCGCCCGGCAGCTCGCCGACCAGCTGGAAACCGGCATGGTGTGGATCAACAGCATCAGCCGCAGTGCCCCTGACCTGCCTTTTGGCGGCGTGAAGCGTTCCGGCGTCGGGCGTGAACTGGCGCAGTACGGGATCAACGAATTCTCCAACAAGAAGCTCATCCGGATCCCGGCAGTCTAGACCGGATGATTGGCGGGACCTGCCCTGGGGCGCGACGGGTTCCGTGAATGGATGTACTAGAAGATGAGGAAAGCATGAAGCAGGCTTTTGTTTACGATGCCGTCAGGACCCCGTTTGGGAAGTTCGGTGGCGGGCTCGCGGGGGTCCGTCCTGATGACCTCGCCGCGCATGTGATCGGCGCGGCCGTGAAGCGCGCTCCGAAGCTGGATGTCGAGCGGATCGACGAGGTGGTGTTCGGCAACGCCAACGGCGCCGGTGAGGAGAACCGGAACGTCGCCCGGATGGGCACGCTGCTGGCCGGTTTGCCGGTCTCGGTCCCGGGCACGACCGTCAACCGGCTCTGCGGGTCCTCGCTGGACGCGGCGATCATCGCGTCCCGGCAGATCAATACCGGCGACGCGGAGCTGATGCTGGTCGGCGGCGCCGAATCGATGTCCCGGGCGCCCTGGGTGCTGCCCAAGACCGAGAAGCCGTACCCGGCCGGTGACATGACCCTGGTCTCCACCACGCTGGGCTGGCGGCTGGTGAATGCGGCGATGCGCCCGGACTGGACCGTGTCGTTGGGTGAGGCGACCGAACGGCTGCGCGAGAAATACGGGATCAGCCGTCAGGCGCAGGATGAGTTCTCCGCGAACTCGCACAACCTGGCCGCCGCGGCCTGGGACGAGGGCTTCTATGACAACCTCGTGGCCCCGGTTCCCGGCACGGACCTGGTCCGCGACGAGGGCATCCGCGCCGGCTCCTCGGCGGAGAAGCTCGCCGGGCTCAAGACCGTGTTCCGGACCGAAAACGGCACGGTCACGGCCGGGAACGCGTCCCCGCTCTCCGACGGCGCCTCCGCGGCGTGGCTGGGATCCGAGAACGCCGCCGGGCTGCTCGGGATGGAACCGCTGGCGCGCATCGCCGGGCGCGGCGCGCACGCCAACGATCCGCAGTTCTTTGGCTACGCCCCGGTGGAGGCCGCGAACAAGGCCCTCGCCAAGGCCGGTATCGGCTGGGACCAGGTCGGCGCCGTCGAACTGAACGAGGCGTTCGCCGCGCAGTCGCTGGCCTGCATCAGCGCCTGGGGCATCGACCCGGCGATCGTGAACCGGCACGGCGGCGCGATTGCCATGGGCCACCCGCTGGGTGCCTCCGGCGCCCGCATCCTCGGCACCCTGGCCCGGTCCCTGCAGGCCTCCGGGCAGCGCTGGGGCGTCGCCGCGATCTGCATCGGCGTCGGCCAGGGCCTCGCCATCGTCCTCGAAAACGTCACGGCCGGCATTTCGGCAACCTAAACGAGGAGCCGCAGAGACCCGTCATCCACAAGGCTGACGGGTCTCTGCCTTCGGCCGGTACGGCCTTGCGCGGAAGCGTCAAACCGGTTGCCAGCTCGCCGGAAGCGTCCGCAGTCCATACACGATAGTGCTGTCCATGCGTTCAAGGCGCGATCCAGGGGCCAGTGTGAGCCCGGGCAGCCCGGACAGGACGGCCTCCAGTGCGATCCTCGCTTCAAGGCGTGCCAGCGGGGCGCCGAGGCAGAAGTGAATGCCGTGGCCGAAAGCCAGATGCCGAATCTGTTCCCGGTCGATATCGAACCGGGCAGGGCGCTGGAATTGCCGTTCGTCGCGGTTTGCGGAGCCGATCCAGGCCACCAGTGGGGCGCCGGCCGGAATCTGGACATCGCTCAGAGTGGTGTCGGCAACCGCCACCCGGTACATGGACTGTACGGGAGACCGAAAGCGGAGCACTTCTTCGATGGCCTGGGGAAGCAGTGACGGCTCCTTCAGGATCCGCTCGATGGTGCCGGGCACTTCAGTGAAACAGAGAACAGCGTTGCCGATCAGATTCGTGGTTGTTTCATTGCCGGCGACCAGCAGCAAACTGCAGAAGCCCAGCATTTCGACGTCGTTCAGCTTCTGCCCGTCAATCTCGGCGGAGAGCAGGTTGCTGATCAGATCGGTGCCGGGCCGGCTCCGACGCAGTTCGATCAGGTCCAGGAAGTACTCGGTCATCTCCACGTTGGTGGCGTGGTGGTCCTCATTGATTGCGCCGGAGCGCGTTTGGCTGACGATGACATCGGACCAATGCTTAAAGCGGTTACGGTCATCGGCGGGCACGCCCATGAGTTCCGAGATCACGATGACTGGCAGCGGATATGCCAGCTCCTGGATCAGGTCCGCTGTTCCGAGTGAAGCGATCCGCGCCAGAAGCTCATCCGTGAGCCTTGAGATGCGCGGAGCAAGCGCGTCCACAGCCTTCGGCGTGAACGCCTGGGTCACCAGGGAGCGTAATTGCCGGTGCCGCGGGGGGTCCGTGGTGATCAGGCTCGACGCGAACAGCTGACCTGTCTCCGACGGATCGCCGCCGCCCATCCGTGAGGAAAACCTGGCATGGTCGGACAGCACCTGCTGCACGTCGTCATACCGGAAGACATGCCAACTCCCCGATTGTTCGTCGTGAAAGACCGGTGCGGTTTCCCTCATTCTCGCGTAATGCGGGAAAGGATCCAGCGGATGCTCATTGGCCGGGGCGAAGTCCATGGCGGGCCTCTCTCTGCTCAGCCCGGCGATCTGGCCTGGCCGAACCGTCGGGGCGTCGGGTTGATGGACCGTGGGAACCCGAGTTTATCCGACACCCGCCCTCCCGTCAGCAGGGAAATGGTGCCCGCTCCCGCAGTCGGTGCTCGCGGTGCTCAGCCGCGGGGAATGCCATGGCTACGCCATCGCCGAGGTCCTCCGGCAGCACGGCTTCTCCCGCATCAAGGGCGGAACGTTGTACCCGCTCCTGAAGCGGCTGGAAGACCAGGGCCTTGTGGAGCACGCGTGGCAACATAGCCAGGCGGGTCCGGGCCGCAAGCAGTTCACCCTTACCGAGCTGGGCCGCCGCGAACTGGAGCGCTTGGCAGCGGCCTGGCGGCGAATGAGCCAAGCCCTCACTGAGATCCCGACCAGACAGGAACAACCATGAGCTACGAGCGAAACCTGACTTTCAACCTCAGGCTGCGTGGGTTATCCGAAACTGAGATCGTCGAAGTACTCGACGAGGTTCGGGCTCATGAGGCTGCCGCGGGGACTCCCGCGGAAGAGGACTTCGGCACGGCCCAGGAGTACGCGCAGCAGTTCACCAAGAAGAAGCGGCGGACACGGGGAAGCACCATCACGATGATCGGGGTCTTAGTGTCGATCGCGTACGTTCTCTTCGCGGTTTTCCTGATGCTCGTCTTCAGGGTCGATATTCGCGATTATGTCGGCCCAATCACGCTGCTGCCGAGGCTGGTGCTGGTCCTGGCCAGTGCCCTGGCCGGATTCCTGACCGATTACTTTCAACCTGCCCGGAGCCCACGGACCGCCCGTTGACCTACGCGGGCATGCCGGCTGTGCCTGCAGCGTCACGAGCGAGCAGTGCGCTGGTTCGCATGATGGACTCGCGCCTTCGGTTCCCGTCCGGCGTTCCGGTTATCACGAGGTGGACATTGGGGCTCGATACCCAGGCGTGGCATAGTGTGACGATCGTCAGCAGCCGGTCTTCCGCTGCCGTCTCGGTCGCGGTGGGGAGTGCACCCAGGATTTCGGTCACTTTGTTGGCAGAGCGGAGGGCGCGGGCCTCGGCGCCGACCGGGTGGCCACGTTCGAGCCCCTCCCAGAAGGTCAGGCGTGCCAGGCTCGGGCGGCTCCTGGATAAATCAAAGTACCGTCCCGCGAAATCGGCGATCGCTTCGGCTCCTGCGCCGACGACCGGAAGGTCGTCCAGGGCGGTGACGAATTCGCGGGTGAGGGCCGCTTCAAAGAGTTGGGCCTTGCCACCGAAATAGAACTAGATCCGCTCGCGGTTGCACCCTGAGTTCCGCGAAATCTGATGGATGCGGGCCCCGGAGAAACCGCGCCCGGCATCAGTGCTGGCGCCGAGATGGCATCCGGTCCTGCGCGCCTTCACGCTGACCGCCGTGGTGGTTCCTGCCGCCGTGTACTTCGCTGTGCCCCGCCTGCTGTCAGTACAGGCGAAGGTGCACCAGTCGGCGGTGCGTGCCCGGGTGCGTCGCAGTTCAAAACGCGAGGCGCGGGTTCGCCAACCCCGCGGGCATGCACGGTCATCACCGCCGGGCTGATGAGGAGTCCGGGGACCCGCTGACGACATGAACGGCGAAGGTCCACCGCGGGCAGCGGCATCTATGTCAGGATCGGTTATGCCCCACCGCCTGATGCTGCTCGACACCGCGTCGCTGTACTTCCGTGCCTTCTACGGCGTCCCCGACTCGATCCGCCGCGCCGACGGCACGCCGGTGAACGCCGTTCGCGGCCTGCTTGACATGATTGCCCGGCTGACGACCGACTACAACGCAACCCATCTCGTGGCGTGCTGGGACGACGACTGGCGTCCGCAGTGGCGGGTCGACCTCATTCCGACGTACAAATCGCATCGGGTCGCGGAAGCGGTCGCGGGTGCCCCGGACGTGGAGGTCGTGCCGGATGCGCTCAAGGCGCAGATTCCGATGATCCGCACGGTCCTGGACCTGGCGGGCATCGCCGTCGTGGGCGCTGCCGAACACGAGGCCGATGACGTAGTCGGCACCTACGCCAGCCACGCGGATTTTCCCGTCGACGTGGTAACGGGGGACCGCGACCTCTTCCAGATCGTCGACGACGCCCGTCAGGTGCGCGTGATCTACACCGCGCGCGGTATGAAAAACCTGGAAGTCCTCACCGACGCGGCCGTCGTCGCCAAGTACCGTGTGCTGCCCGCGCAGTATGCCGACTACGCGACCCTGCGCGGCGACAGTTCCGACGGCCTGCCGGGCGTCGCCGGGATCGGCGAGAAAACCGCCGCGTCACTCCTGGGGGAGTACGGCACGCTCGACGAACTGCTCGCGGCGGCGTCGGAGACGGGTAGCGGGCTGTCCGTTTCGGTGCGGTCGAAGCTTGCGGCGGCTCAGGACTACCTCACGGTCGCGCCCGCTGTGGTGAAGATCGTCCGCGACCTCAAGCTGCCGACACTTGAGGAGGCGGGCGCGCAACTGCACCCTGTCGCCGGCGACGCGCGCGCCAACCTCGAGCGCCTCGCATCCGAATGGAACCTCGGCGGTTCGGTCACGCGGCTCCTCGAAGCCCTCGACCGTCGGCACTGACCCGCAACGAAAGCTGGCGACGGCCACTGGCCGGGCGATGACGGCGATGCGTTCGTCCACGGTGGCGGCGGTGCAGCCACCGCGTCAGTCTCTGCGGGCTGTTCCGGTGCTGTGGCGAACCACCAGGTGCGGGGCCAGCACTTCGGTACGTTGCGGCAAGGAGGGATCAGCCATTCGTTCGAGGAGCAGTTGGGCGCAGCGGATGCCGACGTCCCGGCTCACGGGGTCAACGCTGGTTAGCGAAATGTGCCGGATTCCGGCCAGGTAGGTGTTGTCATAGCCGACGAGTGAGAGCCGTGACGGAACGCTCATGCCGTGTTCGTCGGCGGCCGAGAGTGCCCCCACGGCGAGAATGTCGTTCGCGGCGAGGACCGCGGTGGGCGGTCGCCCGGTTTGGAGGAGGCTGTTCATCGCCTCGTACCCGGAGTGTTCGCTGAGGTCCGTTTGGACCACCCGGATGTGCTCCCCGAGGCCATGGAGGGCCATCGCGTCCTGGTAGGAACTGGCCCGCAGCCCTGCGGATTCGGTGGGCGCGCTGAGGTAGGCGATGTTGTGGTGGCCGAGGCCGATGAGGTGTTCGACGGCGAGGTGCGCTCCGGCGACGTCGTCGTTGGTGACGATATCCGCAGACGGGAGCCGGAGAGCGCGGGCTCCGGCGATGACGGTCGGGGTATGCATTGTCGCCCGCACGAGGCTGTCATCGGGCAGGACGTCTCCGGCAATAATGAGCCCGTCGACACGGAGATCCATGAACGCGGACACCGGGCTCTCCCCGGGCCGGGCAAGATAGGTGGGGTCACTGAGGACCATGCGCAGGTTCTGCCCGCCGAGTACGCTCTGCAGCCCGTCGAGAAGCTCCACGAACCAGGGGTTGGCCAGATCGTCGAGCAGAACACCGACAGTTCGTGTGCGCCCGCTTGCGAGCCAGCGGGCCGCGTTGCTGGGCCGATAATCAAGAGCCGCTATGGCCTCGGCAACTGCCTGCCGTCGTTCTTCGCTGACCTTGGGGGAGCCCCGCAGTACCAGGGAAACGAGGGCGCGGGAGACACCGGCTTCGCGCGCGACGTCGTTGATGGTGGGGCGTTTGGCCGCTTCCTGGTGCTTCACTTCTCTCCCCGACGATCGGCCGTTTGCTGCAGGCAAGCGTATCGCGGCCGGGGCGGAAGTCTGCCGCCCCGGCCGATATCGTCATTGTGGCCTGGCCGTGCCGAGAAACCTACTGGGCCGCGGCCTTCTCGCCGGGCGCCGTCGGGGGCACGATGACGGGCAGGCTCCCGGTGCGGAAGTGCACCTCCAGTTCTTCCAGCGACTGCCCCATGGTCTCGGGAACGAACCTTGACACGAAGACCAGGGAAGCGACGTTCACGACGACGAAGACCGTAAACGTTCCGGTCGAGCCCAGGGCGACAACGAGGATCGGAAACAGGAAGGAGATGGCGGCGTTGACAGTCCAGAGGGCAAAGACAGCAATGCCCATGGCAAACCCGCGGATGGCCATCGGGAAGATCTCCGAAAGGAGAAGCCAGACGCACGTGCCAATGAAGCACTGCACAAAAGCGACGAACAGCATCATGGCCGCGAGGATGCTGTAGCTGACGAGATCGGATTGCGGCAGCATGAAGACGACGGCGAGGATCGACTGGGAGGCGACGACGCCGGAGAATCCGATGACCAGCATGCGGCGTCGTCCGATGAAACCGAGCAGGTAGATGCCCAGGATGGTCATCAGCACCGATGTCACGCCCACCGCGACGGTGGCTGTGAGTGATGCGCTGACGCCGAGTCCGCTTCGTTCCAGGATCGTGGGTGCGTAGTAGTTCACGGTATTGATGCCGGTTGCCTGCTGGACTACTGCCAGGCCGATGCCGATCCACAGGAGCCGGCGCATCCAGGGATTGTTTTTCAGGTCACGCAATGCGTGGGACCGTTCACTCTTAGCTGTCTTGGCGGATGCGACGATTTCCTTGTATTCGAAATCGGCTTCCTCCGGGCTGCGGCTGAGCTCGAGGATGCGGCGGCTGTCCGCAAACCGCTCCCGGATCGCGAACCATCGCGGCGATTCCGGCAGGATGAGCATGCCGATCAGCAGTGCGATGGCGGGGATGGACGCCACGCCCAGCATGATGCGCCAGACTTCGGGGTCCTGGATGAGCGAGTCGAGAAGGGCATTGATGGCAAAGGCCAGCATCTGGCCGGTGACGATCATGAGTTCGTTGATGGTGACCATGCGGCCGCGCAGCTGTGCCGGGGCCATTTCTGCCAGGTAGAGGGGGCAGGTAACGGCTGCGGCGCCAACGCCCAGGCCCAGGATTACGCGGGCCACCACCATGAAGCCCACTGTCGGGGCAATGGCACAGCCCAGGGCACCAACCAGGAACAGCACCGCGCAGACGAGGAGCGTGCCGCGGCGCCCGAGCGTGTCGGCCAGCCGGCCGCCGCTCAGCGCGCCGACCGCCGCGCCCGGGAAAAGCAAAGCGCTGACGACGGTGGCTTCTTCGACCGGGCTCATGCTCAGGGAGCCCTGCATGTAGAGCAACGCCCCGGAGATGACCCCCGTGTCATAGCCGAACAGGAGCCCGCCGAGAGTTGAGATGACCGTGAGGCGGGTGAGATACCCGCGGTGCTTGGAGCCCGGTTTGTTCCGCTGTGCGGTGGGGCGTGTTGTGTGCAACGACATTGTTGTCTTCCTTCGATCGTTTGGCCCGATCGTTTGGACCGTTGGTGGGAACTGCGGCAAGTGCGCCGGATCACGTTCAACAACGTTAGAGCGCTCTAACGCGCGAGTCAATAGTTTGTTCTGACATCCGGTCAAAGGGCAAGCTGTTCCTCGAACGGCCGGGAGTTCTGCGGCACTGCGTTCTAAGATGTGAAGGCACGGCTCCACGGTGCCCCGCGTCGGCTGCGACGGCCATGAGCGGTGAGTGCCGGGTCACCGGCACTCACGACGGAAGGACTCCGATGCCCACGGACCTGCCGCAGGCCCCCTGAAATTATCCGGGCGCACTGACGTTCAAGCCGCCCTGCTCGGGGGCAAAACGTTTCGGA
This sequence comes from Arthrobacter ginsengisoli, assembly GCF_031456935.1. Classification (NCBI taxonomy): domain Bacteria; kingdom Bacillati; phylum Actinomycetota; class Actinomycetes; order Micrococcales; family Micrococcaceae; genus Arthrobacter; species Arthrobacter ginsengisoli. The sequence continues at coordinate 25,572 of NZ_JAVDVQ010000007.1, forward strand.
GCCTGAGCGAGCAAAGACTGTCTCCCCGGGAAGAGAAGTTCGAACGGGCCAGGCAAACGCTGGGGTTCTTTCTCGCCCCTGCGGTGGCGGTCACCTTTTCGCTGTTGCCGGTTCCGATGGACAGGACGCAACAGCTGCTGGCCGCCGTTCTGCTGGGAGTGATTATCCTGTGGATCTGCGAGCCGGTGCCCATTCCCGTGGGAGGCCTCCTGGGCGTGGCCGGAGTTGTAATCCTCGGGGTGGCTCCCGCAGGCGAAGTCCTGGCGCCGTTCGGCTCGACAACGATTTTTACCTTCATCGGCGCGTTCATCCTGGCTCAGGCGATGCTCAAGCACGGCATCGCGCAGCGGCTGGCCTTCGCCGTGCTCTCCATCCCCGGCGTGGCCGGATCCACGTACCGCGTGATCGTCGCCTTTGGGTTCATCACTTGCCTGTTGTCGGCCTTCGTGTCGAATACGGCGACAGTGGCCTTGCTCATGCCCACAGCGCTGGGCATCCTCGCCGTGATCGCCCAGCTGATGCAGGACCGCGGCGTAGTCCGGGCGGACTTTGACCCGCTGCGCCTGCGGGTCGGTGCGGCCCTGATGCTTATGCTGGCCTACGGGGCCAGCGTCGGAGGCCTGCTCACCCCGGTGGGGTCCCCGCCCAATCTCATCGGGCGGGGCCTCATCGAGGAGGCGACCGGGGTACGAATTTCCTTCGCTCAGTGGACCGCCGTTGCGGCCCCGCTCTGCCTCGCCATGTTCGTGGTGCTGGCCCTGATCATGTTTCTGCTCAACAAGCCCGAGGTTCGTCAGATCGAGGGCGTTGAGGAATACATCCGCGGGCAAAGGTCCGCCCAGGGCAGGATGTCGCGGGCGGAAGTGAACACCCTCGTCGCCTTCGGGTTCACAGTCAGCCTCTGGTTGCTCCCGGCCGTCGTGAGCCTGATCGCCGGCACCGACGCCGGGCTGTACCTCTTCCTCGACGACCGGCTGGACGACGGGATCGTGGCTGTGCTCGGTGCGTCGCTGCTTTTCATCCTGCCGACGAACTGGAAGGAACGCCGCGCGACGCTCACCTGGTCCGACGCCGCCTGAATCGATTGGGGAACCATCCTCCTCTTCGGCACCGGCATCATATTCGGCTCGCTCCTCGCCTCCACCGGGCTTGCCGAGACCATCGGAACCGCGGCATCCCAGAACCTCAACACGACTGACGGCAGGAATGGTCTTCCAACGCTTCAATCTGTTTCCGCATATGACCGTGCTGGAGAACATTGTGGAGGCACCCATTCATGTGCTGGGCCGTCCCCGGAACGAAGTCACCGCCGAAGCACAGACGCTGCTGGACCGAGTCGAGCTCGGCAACCGGGGACATTCCTACCCCCAGGAGCTTTCCGGCGGGCAGCAACAGCGGATCGCGATAACAAGGGCGCTGGCCATGAAACCCAAGCTCATGCTGTTCGACGAACCCACGTCCGCGCTCGATCCGGAGCTCGTTGGCGAAGTCCTCGACGTCATGAAGTCCCTGGCCGAAGCTGGGATGACCATGGTTGTAGTCACCCACGAACTCGGCTTCGCACGCCAGGTTAGTGACCAGGTCGTTTTCATGGACCAGGGAGTAGTCGTCGAAAGCGGAGCTCCTACGGATGTCCTGGGTTCTCCGCAGCACGAACGCACGCAAGCCTTTCTTTCAAGGTCCTCTAGAACATCACCAACCCAGGCCGGCGACGTCTCCGGCCACAAGAAAGGAACCAGCCCAATGCCTCGACAGCAGGTAACCACAGATCTCGCGCCCAGCCCAGCCGGCCCATACTCCCAGGGCACCGCCGCCAACGGATTCCTCTTCACCGCGGGCCAGACACCCCACGACCCCGTCACGGGCGACACCGTCGGGACCACCATCGAGGAGCAGACAGTACAGGCCATGAAGAATCTGGCTGCCGTCCTGGCCGGGCACGGACTCGACTTCTCCTACGTCGTCAAAACAACCGTGCACCTACACCACCCCGGCCGGGACTTCGCAGGGTTCAACGCAAGCTACGAAGAGTTCGTTGAGGCCCCGTATCCGGCACGAACCACCGTAGGCTCGTTCCTTGGCGACTTCCTCGTCGAAATCGACGCCGTCGCGGCCATGCCGTCGTCCTTCCAGGTCCTCCACTGAGGAATGATCGCTCGGCCACGGCCCGTCTGATGCACAGTCAAGCATCAGACGGGGCCCTGGCGTGCTGGCGCGGCCGCGCCCTACGCGATGAATGCTACTGCCATGACCATCGGCAGCGAAACGACAGAGGCGATGGAGGTGACCATCGTCAGGGTCTTGAAGGTTCCTTGGGTCGACAGTCCGAGCAGCGACTTGAACATCCAGAAGAAGTTGCTGTTGACCTGAAGGGCGAACATCGCGCCGGAGGCGATGGCGAGGCCGACAGCGATCGGCGAGACGCTGATCGACGCGAGTACGGGTGCGATGATCCCGGCGGCCGTGATGGCAGCCACTGACACTGACCCGATCGCCAGATGCAGCACGGCGGCGATGAACCAGGCGAGCAAGATGCTGAGAATGACCGGAGCCTGTGCATCGGCGGTGAAAAGATCGGCCAGGATCGTGTCCAGGCCCGTCTCCCTAATGACCGCGCCCAGGGACCCGCCGATGCCAGTGATGAGCAGGATCTCGCCGCTGGTGTGGAAGCCCTCGCTCATCGCCGTCCCTGTACCCTCCGGGCCGAGGGTGCGCCGGCAAAGCACGTAGGCGCCGAGCAGGCCTACGAAGAGCGCGAAGTTGGCGTCCCCAACAAACGCGATGAAATCATTGGAGAAATTGAACAGCTGAGCGAAGGCACCGAACGCGATCATCACCAGCGGCACGAGGATAGGCAGCAGGCAGACGAACATCGGCGGTGTCGCGGTGTCCGCCTCGGCCAGCTCGGTGGTCTCTTGCACCACCATCGCCTCATCGACCTCTTCATCTTTGGCCGGTTTCCAGTAGCGGCCGCGCAGGAGCAACCGGAAGATCAACGTCGTCACGATCGCCGTTAACGGTCCGAGCACGAAGCCATAGATCAGCCAGGTGCCGAGTGGAATGTTCAGCAGGCCTGCGATGGAGACCGCGGCCAGTCCCGGGATCACGAAAACGTAGCCGGCAAAGATCCCCGTCCCGAGTGCACCGCACATGTGCGGCAAGCCGGTCCTGCCGATGAAGGGCCCGGTCGAGCGCGCCACGGGAGAGGCCAGGACAACCTGCACGTCCACGTAGATCGAGGGGAAGATCGTCGCCATCGCTGCCGTCAGCGCATAAGGAAGCCGACGCGCGCCCACGCCGTTGACGAGCATGGTCACCATCTTCCGGAACGCGCCCATCGCATGGAGCATCGCCCCGATGAGCACGCCGAAGCCGATGAGCAGGCCCACCTCGCCCATGATGCCGCCGAAGCCGGTGGCGATGGCCATGATCGTGGCCGTGAAGCCGACACCGGTCGCGAGGCCCAAGTAGAGCGAACCGATCATCAGCGAGATAACCGGATCGACCTTGACCTTGATGATGAGCAGAATGACGATGACGATGGCTATTACGGTGTGAAGGGCGATCATGACATGCTCCGGCCAGTAGGGGCTGTGGCAGGGTCATCAGACGCCGTCGCCCGGTCGACCCCAACCCCTGGCACCGATCGGGCTCCGCCGCGCGGCTGTCGACGCCGGGCTTGCTGTTGTAAGTACGAACTCACTAGAGGGCTCCCGCAGACGTGGACACCGGGTTCTACGCGGTGAGCTCGTGGAATTGCCTTAACCCGAGTTGATACTCCCGGCTGGTGGGAAGTGTCAAGGCGTGCAAGCAACGTAGCGGGGATCATGGCACGCCATGCAGCTTTCAGCCCGGCCTACGGATCGGGCAGAGCCAGGACCTTGACGGAGAGAACCAAAGCGGAGGACTCTCGTTAGAGGCCTTCGGCAGTCCCGGACCCAGCAGGTCCTTGGCTCCCGTGGTCCAAACCTTTGAACCCCAACCTGAGGAGAGCACCATGAGCCCCCAATTCAACGAATTGCTGACCCGCCAGGTGGGAATTGAGTTCGCGGCTTCCCAACAGTACATCGCCATTGCTGCCTGGTTCGACGGGCAGGACCTTCCCCAACTGGCCAAGCACTTCTACCGCCAATCGCTGGAGGAACGGAACCACGCCATGATGATGGTCCGTTACATCCTGGACCGTGGAATCAGGATCACCATCCCCGGGATCGACCCGGTCCGTAACGACTTCAGTTCGGCCGAGGAACCACTCGTTCTTGCCTTGGCCCAGGAGGTTGAGGTCACGGACCGCATCAAGGAATTGTTCGCCGCGGCACGGGCGGAAAACGACCCCCTGGGGGAACAGTTCATGCTCTGGTTCCTCAAGGAACAGGTCGAGGAAGTCGCATCGATGTCCACGTTGCTCAACGTCGCCCGACGCGCGGACAACCTCTTCGACGTCGAGACCTTCCTGGCCCGCGAACGTGTGGGCGACGCCGGCCAGCACAGCGGAGGCCATGGCGGACATCATGGCCACGGAGGCGGCCACGGCGGACCCTCCGAGGCCACCGGCACACCCGAGGTCGCCGGCGGTTCACTCTAGAATTCCCTCCCCGCGGCTCCCTATCGTCGTGTCAGACCGCGGCAAGGCGGCGAGCCTGGACCGACTCGTAGCGTTCACGGGCCGTAAAGTGGCCGGTGTGTGATGCGCGGGGGATGCCTGCCAAAGAAGGGCCGGTCCAGGTGATGTAGCGAAGGAAATGTTGTCCATCGACCCCACCTTGGACATTTTCGAGCCCGGTGGCTGTGGTCTCACCTTTCAGCTAGGACCGCCCCGCCCGAGAGGAACGCAATGGCACACGCCGAAAACGAGATCACGATCGACCGCCCCGCTGCGGAGGTCTACGCTTTCCTCGCCGACGGGCTGAACAATCCGGCGTGGCGCCGGAGCGTCCAAAGCATCGCCCTCAGGAGCGGCCCTCCCGGCGAAACCGGCGCCGTGTACGGTCAGACGTTGACCGGGCCCCGCGGCAGGTCCATCCAGGGCGACTACCGGATCACCACCGCAGATCCCGGCCGCACGCTGGCCTTCCAGGTCATTGCCGGCCCGGCACGCCCAGAAGGCCAGTACCTCCTGACGGAAACCGGGGGCCGCACCGCCGTCCGGTTCATCCTGGACCTCAAGCCATCCGGTTTGATGAAAGTCCTCGACGGGCTCATCACCAAAACAATGCAGGCCGAAGTCGGCCAGCTTCAGGAGCTGAAAAGGGTCATTGAAGAAAGTTAGGCCTGGGCTTCCGCCCGTGCACCGGGCGTTCCGGCGATAATCGGACGATGGTGCTGAGGTATACCTGCACGGCCACGCTGTGGCTCTTTCCGGGAGAAGCCGGGTGGCACTTCCTCACGGTGCCGGCGGAGGTTTCTGCGCAGATCCGGGAGGATACGGTGGCGTTCCGCCGGGGCTTTGGCTCCGTCAAAGTCACGGCCGGCATTGCCGGGCTCAGCTGGTCGACGTCGCTATTCCCGGACAGCACGAGCGGATCGTACCTGTTGCCCGTGAAGAAGGCCGTTCGAATCTCGGCCGGCATCAAGGCAGGGGACCAGGTCACGGTTCACCTTGAGCTGCCGGAGAGCGCTTGAGCGGCGCCGGGTGTCCTGTCCGACTTCCGCACTGGTGCGGAAGTCGGAAGCGGACGAGAATGGGCTCGTGCTCCCCCCTCGCCTTGGCAGGGACGGCGATCAGATGAACGCCGCCGCCCGAAAAATCCAGCGCATCTACCTCACATTGACGCTGGGCAATACGCTGGCGGCATCGTTTATCTGGGGCATCAACACTCTCTTCCTGCTGGACGCCGGACTCAGCAATCTCGAGGCTTTCGCCGCGAACGCCTTCTTTACGGCCGGGATGGTCCTGTTCGAGGTGCCCACCGGAGTCGTTGCCGACGGGTGGGGCCGCCGCGTTTCGTTCCTGCTCGGCACCGCGACACTGGCCGCATCGACCTACCTCTACTACCTGCTGTGGCAGTTCGCCGCACCCTTCTGGGCGTGGGCGGTGGTGTCGGTCCTGCTGGGCCTGGGCTTCACGTTCTTCTCCGGCGCGGTTGAAGCCTGGCTCGTCGATGCGCTGCGCTTCTCGGGGTACGAGGGCGGGCTGGAGGCAGTGCTCGGCCGCGGACTGATGGTGTCGGGCGTTGCGATGCTGGCCGGCTCGGTGGCGGGCGGTGTGATCGCGCAGGCCACCAACCTTGGCGTACCGTTTCTGTTGCGTGTGGGGGTGCTGTTGGTGATGTTCCTCGTGGCCTTTTGGCTGATGCGGGACGTCGGTTTCACCCCCGAACGCTCGGGCCATCCGATCCAGGCGACCCGTGCCGTATTGTCCGCCTCGATCGAGAACGGATTGAAAAATCCGCCGGTACGTTACGTGATGCTGGCCGCGCCCTTCAGCGCCGGCGTCGGGATCTACGTGTTCTACGCCCTCCAGCCGTACCTCCTTGAGCTCTTTGGCGATCCGCACGCCTACTCCGTGGCGGGCCTGGCGGCGGCAATCGTCGCGGGTGCGCAGGTGCTCGGTGGTTGGATTGCGCCGCGTGTCCGGCGCCTTGTTCGCAAACGCACGACCGTGGTGATTCTCAGCAGCATAATTGGCTCCCTGATCCTGGTCGTGCTCGGGTTCACCACGGTGTTCTGGGTCGCCCTGGTGCTGCTGGCGCTCTGGGCACTGGTCGCCTCTGCGGGCACCCCGGTTCGGCAGGCATACCTGAACGACATGATCGCCTCGAAACAGCGGGCTACGGTGCTGAGCTTCGACTCACTCATGGGGTCGAGCGGTGGCGTCGTGGTGCAGCCACTGCTGGGACGGGCCGCCGATGTGTACGGCTACCCCGCCTCGCTGGCGATCGGCGGTGTGATCGAGTTGCTCGCCGTACCCTTCCTGCTGCTGAGTCGTCGGCAGCGCCACCCGGCCGACCAGGCCAATGCCGCCAGCAGTGCGGATACGGAATCCCAGCCGTCCTAGACGCGAAGTCAAGCTCGTTAGAGCAGACCCCGCGGTACTTGTTGCCGCACTGCCCCAAGCCTACGATAGTGCGCATCAGCACCCTTTCGAGGAGGAGATTTGTGGTGTCCACGGCTGGGTGCCGGTGGCGGCTGGGGGTGACTTCCAGGAACCTGAAGAACGCTGATCAAGAGGGAGAAAATTAGTCATGCTGAAGGATCTCGAAATCATCGCAGTCCTCCCCGCGAAGGACATCGACCGGGCACGGAGTTTCTACCGTGACGTGCTGGGACTCGAACCCGCTGAAACCATGGACGAGGAGAACCTGATGTACCGCTGCGGGAAGGGCACGGCTTTCCTGCTCTACAAGACGGACAACGCGGGAACGGCGAAAAACACCCAGATGGGCTGGGCTACAGACGACGTCGAGGCCGAGGTCAAGGAACTGCGCGGCCGCGGTGTTGTGTTCGAGGAGTACGACTTTCCTGGTCTGAAGACAGAGAACGGGATCGCGTCGACTCCAGTCGGCAAGGCCGCTTGGTTCCTGGACACTGAGGGCAACATTCTCAATCTCTACCAAGGCCAGTAGCGCTGACGCATGTAGGCGCCGCCCCTGCATCATTGGATGACACTGCAGGGACGGCGCACTCTTACGTGGAGAGGCCTTTCGGGCCTACAGTTGGGCTGCCAATACCGTCGACAGGAGTGCCCCATGATTACCCTGCAGATCGAACACCAGGTCCGGGACTTCGGCATGTGGAGGAGGGCTTTCGACAGCGACCCGTTGGACCGCCTGGCTTCCGGGGTCCGGTCGTACCGTATCTCGCGTCCGCTTGACCAGAACGACTACGTGATGCTGGAGATGGATTTCGATACGCAGGAGGCTGCCGTGGACTTCCTCGGACGGCTGCAGAACGACACCTGGAAAACCGGAGTCACGGCGCCGGCGCTGGTTGGTGAGCCGTCGACCAGGATCATCGAGACAGTCGCCATCGAGAACGTGTCCGCCCGCTAAACCGCTTCACCTGGCCGGGACTGCGGGCTCGGCTCGTCGCGGCATGCTCGACGGCGACGGGCTGAGCCGCGCACGGACGGCCAGGCCGGCACAGAGAACGACGGCCAGTCCGCCGATGATGGTGGTCCAGGCCAGGTGCTCGCCCAGCAGTAGTCCGGCCCAGCAAATGCTGAGGACTGGCTGGATGAGCTGGACCTGGCCGACCTGGGCCATCGGACCGATGGCAAGCCCGTGGTACCAGGCGAAGAACCCGAGGAACATGCTGACGACGCCGAGGTAGGCAAAGGCTGCCCACTCCACGGGTGTGGCCGAGGGCGGCTGCTGGGACATCGAGAGGGCCATCAGGAACACCATCAGGGGAGAGGCGAGAACAAGCGCCCACGAGACGGTCTGCCAGGCGCCGAGTTCGCGCGCGAGCAGGCCGCCCTCTGCGTATCCGATGGCTGCGGCAACGACGGCACCGAAGAGCAGCAGATCTGTCCAGTGCAGTTGCCCGAAGCCGCCGGACTGCGCAGAGGCGAAGGCGATCGCCGCCACCGCGCCGACGCCGGTGACAAGCCAGAAGGCCAGCGGGGGGCGTTCACGTCCGCGCAGCACTGCCATGGTCGCGGTCGCAGCCGGCAGCAATGCGATCACCACGGCACCGTGACTGGCGGGGACGGACGAGAGCGCGAACGAGGTCAGCAGCGGGAAACCAACGACGATCCCGCCGGCCACGACGGCCAGACGCACCCAGTGGACGCCCCGCGGCGGGCGCTGCCGGGTCAGGGCCAGGGCGCCTGCGGCGAGCACGGCGGCCAGGACCGCCCGGCCGGAGCCGATGAACAGCGGGTGTAGCCCGCCGACGGCCAACCGGGTGAATGGAACGGTAAAGGAAAATGCCGCCACCCCGAGCAGTCCCCACCACAGGCCGGCGGGCGGCCGCGGGGATAGCGGTGGCCGAAACTCAACGATAGCGCTACTATTGTCTCTCATGTTCAACGATAGCAGTTCGCGCATTGTGGAACGACTCCGGGAATGGATCGCGGCAGCCCCGCCCGGCGCCAGACTGCCGTCCACGCGGTCGCTGGTCGCCGACTACCAGGCAAGTCCGGTGACCGTGCAAAAGGCCCTCCGGACCCTCAGCGCCCAGGGCCTGATCGAAAGCCGGCCCGGCGTCGGGACCTTCGTTCGGGCGGTCCGGACCGCGCGCCCAGCTGACTACGGCTGGCAGACGGCAGCACTGCGGTCACCCCAGGCGCCGCTGCGGCCGGTCGCCACCGCGATGCGCCCCGCAGCCAACGATGTCATCGCCTTCCACTCGGGCTATCCGGACCGGGAACTCCTGCCGGAGCGTCTGGTGCGCGCGGCACTGTCGCGGGCGGCCCGCGGCGATGCGGTCTGGTCGCGTCCGCCGGCGGCGGGGCAGCCGGAGCTGCAGTCATGGTTCGCCCACGAACTCCGGTCCTCGACCCCGGCCGGAGTCGCCCCGCCAACCCCAAGCGATGTCATTGTGCTGCCCGGAAGCCAGAGCGGGCTCAGTTCCGTGTTCCGGGCCTTGGCCGGCAGCGGGCAACCCCTGCTGCTGGAATCCCCGACGTATTGGGGGGCCATCCTGGCCGCAGCGCAGGCCGGTGTTCACGCCGTCCCGGTGCCGAGCGGGCCCGAGGGCCCGGATCCGGAAGAACTGGACAGGGCCTTCGCGGAGACGGGAGCACGACTGTTTTACGCACAACCGAACTATGCGAATCCCACCGGTGCGCAATGGCCGACGCGGGTGGCCGAGCAGGTACTGGACGTCGTCCGGGCGCATGGCGCCTTCCTCGTGGAAGACGACTGGGCGCACGATTTCGGCATCACCACCACCGCCTCACCCGTCGCGGCCCGCGACGATTCCGGCCATGTCGTCTACCTTCGCTCGCTGACCAAGAGCGTGTCGCCGGGCATCCGCGTTGCCGCCGTCGTTGCCCGGGGGCCAGCGCGCGAGCGCATTCTGGCCGACCGGGGAGCCGAGTCGATGTATGTCAGCGGCGTGCTCCAGGCGGCGGCGCTCGACGTCGTGACGCAGCCCGCGTGGCAGACGCATCTGCGCGGCCTCCGCCACCAGCTCCGGGCCCGCCGCGACCTGCTGGTCGGCAGCCTCCGGGAGCACGCCCCGCAGGCCCATGTCGAGCACATGCCCAGCGGAGGACTGAATCTCTGGGCGCGCCTGCCCGACGGAACCGATCTGGAACAGCTCACCCGCGACTGCGAGGCCGCCGGCGTCGTCATCGCCGCCGGCACCGAGTGGTTCCCGGCGGAGGCCACGGGACCGTATATCCGGCTCAACTACGCCGGGCCCAACCCCGGCGCCTTTTCCGACGGTGCGCGCATCCTCGGTCAATCACTGGACCGCAACAGCCGCTGAAGGTGCCGCAGGATATTCTGGATGTATGACTGCCGCAGCCCCCTCAACCGTCGCCTTGGACGGACGCTTTGCCCGGGAGCTCGCGGAAATGGCCATACCCTGGCGGGCGGAGGAGGCGCCGGACCCGAAGCTCCTCGTGCTCAACGAGGCGCTGGCCGCCGAACTGGGGCTGGACCCCGCCTACCTGCGGCATCCCGACGGGATACGTCTGCTGATCGGCAACCTGGTGCCCAGCGGCGCCACTCCGGTGGCCCAGGCCTACACCGGCCACCAGTTCGGCTGGTTGGCCCCCCGCCTCGGCGACGGCCGGGCGCTGCTGCTCGGTGAGATCACCGACGCGGACGGCCACCTTCGCGATATCCATCTGAAGGGGTCCGGGCGCACGCCGTTCGCCCGCGGCGGAGACGGCCTGGCGGCAGTCGGTCCGATGCTGCGGGAGTACATCGTGAGCGAGGCGATGCACGCCCTGGGCATCCCCACCACACGGTCCCTGGCTGTTGTGGCAACGGGGCGCCCGGTGCTCCGCGAAACCATGCTGCCAGGCGCGGTACTCACACGGGTCGCCGCCAGCCACCTGCGTGTGGGCAGCTTCCAGTACGCCCGCGCCACGGGCGACCTCAACCTCCTGCGCCGCCTCGCCGACCATGCGATCACCCGCCACCATCCCGGCGCCGCGGAGGCCGAGCAGCCCTATCTCGCACTGTTCCGGGCGGTGGTTGCCGCCCAGGCGTCGCTGGTGGCACAGTGGATGCTCGTGGGTTTCGTCCACGGGGTCATGAACACCGACAACATGACCATCTCCGGCGAGACCATCGACTACGGGCCCTGCGCCTTCCTGGACGCCTTCGACCCGGCCACCGTCTACAGCTCGATCGATGAGACCGGGCGCTACTCCTACCGCAACCAGCCGGTCATGGCGGAATGGAACCTCACGCGGCTCGCGGAGTCCCTCCTGCCCCTCTTCCACGACGAGCAGGAGCAGGCGGTCGCCCAGGCGCAGGAGTCCCTCGGCGCGTTCCGCCGGCAGTACAGCGCAGCCTGGTCGGCCGGCATGGCGGCCAAACTCGGCCTGCCGGCCGGGCTCGACGACAGCGTGGCCTCGCCTCTCGTGGAAGAGGTGCTCAGTCTTCTCCAGGCGGGCCGGGCTGACCACACCTGGTTCTTCCGGAGCCTGGGCGCGGCCGCCCGGGGCGATACCGGGCCGGTGCGGAGCCTGCTGCCCGATCCGTCAGCGTTCGATGCGTGGGCCGCGCGCTGGCGGGCCCAAGGCCCCGACGCCGACGCGATGGACCGGGTCAACCCCGCCTACATCCCGCGCAACCACCTGGTGGAGGAAGCACTCGAGGCCGCCACGGGCGGCGACCTGGATCCGCTCGGACGCCTCCTGGGCGCGGTGACCAGGCCGTACGACGAGCGTCCCGGCCTGGGCCGATACGCCGCCGCCGCGCCCGAAGGCTTCGGCGCCTACCGGACCTTCTGCGGGACCTGAGCCGCCGGGTCGACGCGTCACCAGGGCCAGCCGGCGCCTCAGGCGAGGGAGAGGAAGAGCTTTTCCAGCTCCTTCGTGCTCATGCTTGGGTCCTTCCGGACCGCGCACTGCTCCAGTCCGCTGGCAATGATGGCGAATCCCGCCCGGTCCAGCGCTTTCGAGACAGCGGCCAACTGCGTGACGGTGTCCTTGCAGTCGCGCCCTTCCTCAAGCATCCGGATGACCGCCCCCAGCTGCCCCTGAGCGCGCTTGAGCCGGTTGATGGCCGGGGTGAGTTCGGATGAATCGAGGTCCATGGGTGTCTCCAAAGCTAGGGATGGCTATGCTCCAGAATATACCCCTATGGGTATTTTTGACTACCCCCGGGGGTATCTGCAATACTCGGTGGGGTATTCAGGCTTAGTTAGAACGTCTCGAAAGGACACCCATGACGCCCCCTACCACTTCGTCCGCCCAGGCTTCCGCCGCCGCCCCCGCGGTCACCTCGCTGGCTCCGGAAACGCTGCGCAGCTGGTTCCAGGAACACCAGGACCTCATCGTGATCGATGTCCGCTCGGCCGCCGAGTTTGAAAACATGCACATCCGCGGTTCCTACAACGTCCCGCTCCCGCTGCTCTCCGAGCACACTGACGAACTGGCCGCCCGCCTGGGCAGCCGCGTGGTGCTCGTCTGCCAGTCGGGAGCGCGGGCCGAGCAAGCGCGGCAGCGCCTGGCCGGCGCGGGCATCAGCACCGCCTATGTCCTGGCGGGCGGCGCCCCCGGATTCGCCGAGGCAGGCGGCGACGTGGTCCGCGGCAAGGCGCGCTGGGATCTCGAACGCCAGGTCCGGCTTGCCGCCGGTTCCCTCGTGGTTCTGGGCCTTACCGGAGGCAAGTTCGTCTCGCCCAAGATCCGACTCCTCGCCGGAGCCATCGGCGCCGGCCTGGCCTTCTCAGCCGCCACAAACACCTGTGCCATGGGCCAGGCCATCTCGGCCATGCCCTGGAACAAGGCAGCCCGGGAGCCGACCCGCGAGTCCGCCATCCTGCAGTTCCCCGTCGCGGGCTCACGGACCCCGGAGTCCAAGGCCTCATGACCACCACGCTGATCCTCGTTCTTGTCCTGTCGGTGCTCATCGGGCTGTCGCTCGGTGTGCTCGGCGGCGGCGGATCCATCCTCACGGTGCCGATCCTGGTTTACGTGGCCGGATTCGAAGCCAAGGAAGCCATTGCCGCGTCCCTGTTCGTGGTCGGCGTAACCTCGGCTGTCAGCGTCTTCAGTCACGCCCGTGCCGGACGAGTCATGTGGCGCACTGGCCTGCTGTTCGGCGGGGCCGGCATGGCCGGCGCCTTCGTGGGCGGTTTCCTGGGCGGACACATCCCCGGCCAGATCCTGCTCATCGCGTTTGCACTGATGATGGTGGCCACCTCCATCGCCATGATCCGCGGACGCAAGAAGAAGGCTGACGCGGGCACCGAGGTGCCCAAGCACACCGAACTGCCGCTGTTCCGCGTCCTGCTCGACGGCCTCGTGGTCGGCCTGGTCACCGGCCTGGTGGGCGCCGGTGGTGGATTCCTGGTGGTCCCGGCCCTGGCGCTGCTTGGCGGCCTGCCGATGGCAATCGCCGTCGGAACCTCGCTCGTCGTGATCGCCATGAAGTCCTTTGCCGGCCTGGCCGGCTACCTCACCACCGTTGAGCTGGACTGGGGGATCACGCTGGCCGTGACGGCGGCCGCCATCGTAGGCACCCTGATGGGGTCCAGGCTCGCTGGACGCATTCCGGAAGCGGTCCTGCGCAAGGGCTTTGGCTGGTTCGTGCTGGTGATGGGCGCGTTCGTCCTCATCCAGCAGGCCCCCGTGGATCTGCGCGGACCGATCGCCCTGGGTGTCGCCGGAGCCGCGCTCGTCGCGGCCGCCGTCTGCTGGTTCTTTGTCAGCGCCTGCCCCCTGCGCCGGGCCACCCGCCCCACCCGCCAGGAAGCCCAACCCACACCCGTCTGAGCAGTTCGGCCCCTCCATCAGCCACTCCTGAAACGAAAGGCATCACTGCAGGCCCCACTGTCCGAGCTGGACGCGAGCGTCCCTGTGATCGCCATCTGCCGCAGCGGCAACCGCAGCGCCCGTGTGGCGGATGCCTTCAACGGTGCCGGCTTCACCGCGGACACCATGGACGGCGGCATGATCGCGAGGACCAGCGCAGGGGCCGGTGCGAGTAGCACCAGCCCACCTTGCCAGATACCCCCAGGGGTATTATTATTGTTAGTAGTCGACGGGGGAGACCCCACCTCTTTACGAAGGAGACAACATGCTTCTGGAACGCATTTATGACGAGGACCTTGCCCAGGCCAGCTACCTGATCGGCTGCCAGGCCAAGGGTGAAGCGGTTGTGGTGGACGGCCGCCGGGACATTGCGGTGTACCAGGCGCTGGCGGCGAAGAACGGCATGAAGATCGTCGCGGTCACCGAGACCCACATCCACGCCGACTACCTCTCCGGCACCCGGGAACTCGCCGCGGCGACAGGCGCGAAGATTTACGTCTCGGGCGAGGGCGGACCGGACTGGCAGTACGGGTTCGAGGGCGAGCGGCTGTTCGACGGCGACACGATCACCCTGGGCAACATCCGCATCAAGGCCCTGCACACCCCGGGCCATACCCCGGAGCACCTGTCCTTCCTGGTCACCGACGGCGCGTTCAGCGAGGACGCCGGGTACCTGCTCTCGGGTGACTTTGTCTTCTCCGGGGACCTGGGCCGCCCGGACCTGCTGGACGAGGCCGCCGGCGGTGTGGACACCCGCTTCGCGGGCGCCAAGCAGCTCTTTGCGAGCCTGCGGGATAAGTTCCTGACCCTCCCGGATTATGTCCAGGTCCACCCGGCGCATGGTGCCGGCAGTGCGTGCGGCAAGGCCCTGGGCGCGATCCCGTCCTCCACGGTCGGCTACGAGCGGCTTTACGCCTGGTGGGGCCCGTACCTGGCGGCGAACGACGAGCAGGGCTTCGTGGATGAACTCCTCGACGGCCAGCCGGACGCGCACGCGTATTTCGGCCGGATGAAGCGTGAGAACCGTGAGGGCCCGGCCGTGATGGGCGACCGCGCCCCGCTGGCCGAGCTGGACCCCGCCGCCGTCGCGCAGGCCCTGGCGGCGGACACGCTGACGTTCATCGACACCCGGTCCAACGACCAGGTCCACCAGGGCACCGTGACCGGGTCCCTGAACGTCCCGGCCGGCAAATCCGTGGCGAGCTTCGGCGCCTGGGTCGTGAACCCGGAAACCGATCCGAACCCGCTGGTGCTGCTGGCCGATGACCAGGAGACCGCGCAGGACATGTGGGACCACCTGGTCCGGGTCGGGATCGACAACGTCGCCGGGTACGTCACCGGCATCACCGGCCTGCCGACCAGCACCCCGAAACTCATTCAGCCTGAGGAGCTCGAGGGTTTCGAGGCCGCGATGGTCCTGGACGTGCGCAACCGCACCGAGCACACCGCCGGGCGCATCCCGGGCTCCCACCAGCTCAGCGGCGGCCGCGTGATGTGGCACCTGGACGAACTCCCGGCCCGGGGCACGATCGTGAGCTACTGCCAAAGCGGGGTCCGGAACGCCGTCGCGGCCAGCGCACTGCGCCGCGCCGGGTACGACGTCGTCGAACTCGACGGCAGCTACAACGCCTGGACCGCCTACCGGCAGGCACGCGAAACCATCCCCGCCAACTAACCCGCACCACCAGCAATAACTGACGGCAGCCTTGGCGGCGGCCCCCACAACAGGGCCGCCGCCACACCTTCGTCCCAACCACGTGGAGCACCATGAACTCCGGCACCACCAACCCGCCGCAGCAGCGGCACCGCCGAACCGGCATCACGCTGGGCCTGCGGCAGAACCTCGCCCAGTTCATGCTCCTCGTCGCCGTCAACGCCCTCGTGGGCGGCACCCTGGGCCAGGAACGCACCGTCCTCCCGCTGCTGGCCGGACAGGTCTTCCACCTGGACCTCTACACGTCCGCGCTGACCTACATCCTGGCCTTCGGCCTCGCCAAGGCCGCCACCAACTATTTCGCCGGCACCCTCTCGGACCGCTACGGCCGCAAACCCGTTCTGGTCGTCGGCTGGGTCATTGCCCTGCCCGTCCCCCTGATGCTGATCTTCGGACCCTCCTGGGGCTGGATAGTCGCGGCCAACGTGATCCTGGGCATCAGCCAGGGCCTCACGTGGTCCACCACCGTGATCATGAAAATGGACCTCGTCGGCCCGTCCAAGCGGGGCCTGGCCATGGGCCTGAACGAGGCAGCCGGGTACCTCGGCGTCGCCGGCACCGCCCTCGCCACCGGCTACATCGCGGCCACCTACGGCCTGCGGCCCGGACCGTTCCTGCTCGGCGCGGCCTATATCGCCCTCGGTCTGGGCCTCTCGGTCTTCGCCGTGAAGGAAACCCGGGGACATGCCCGGCTTGAAGCCGCGAACCACACGTCGGCCCACGCCACCGCCCACGGACAGCTGAGCAACCGGGAAATCTTCACGCTCACCAGCTTCCGGGATAAATCACTGTCCTCGGTCAGCCAGGCCGGCATGGTCAACAACCTCAACGACGGCCTTGCCTGGGGACTCTTCCCCGTCCTGTTCGCCGCCGCCGGACTGACCATCGAAAAGATCGGCATCCTGGCCGCCGTCTATCCCGCCGTCTGGGGCGCCGCCCAGCTCGTCACCGGGGCACTGTCGGATAAATACGGCCGGAAATGGCTGATCGTGGGCGGTATGCTCCTCCAGGCCGCCGCCCTCGCGATGATCGCCGTCGGCCACGACTTCGGGATCTGGCTGGCCGCCGCCGTCCTCCTTGGCCTCGGTACGGCGATGGTTTACCCCACCCTGCTCGCCGCCATCGGCGACGTCGCGCACCCGGAGTGGCGTGCGCGTTCTGTGGGCATCTACCGGCTGTGGCGCGACGGCGGCTTCGCCGTCGGCGCCCTGCTCGCCGGGATCATCGCCGACGCTTACGGCATTCCGGCCGCCGTCGGCGTCGTCGCAGGACTCACGGCCCTGTCCGGTTTCGTCGTGGCCGTCCGGATGCGCGGAACTGACCACTACAGCCACCGTCTGGGCTAGCGCAGAACCCCTCGGCAGTCCCGCGCCCCGGTCATTGCCATCTGCGGCCACAAGGTCCAATATCGAGTTCAGCCCTGCGCTGTCCCGCTGAGGCAGGAGGTTATCGTGGCGGATTTTGCCAGGCAGTCCAGGCCGGCCCACCCGGATGAGCGCCGCCGGCCCCAGCTGCCGACGCCGCGGCTGAACCCGGTTTTCGGCTGACGACAGACGCAGGGGGCGCGATGAGCGACACCAAGGACTCTGCCGGGCTGGTTCCCGCCGCCGTGGACCTCGACGGCCTTACGGAGATCCGTGTGCACGGCGTGGGCGGCACACGGCCAGAGGAGCTTCTCGGCGATCCGCGGCCCACGAGGGTCGCAGGCGACCGCATCGCCGGGTTCTATCGGACAACCGACGCCCGCAGCCGCCACCGTGAGGCGTACTCGTGGGGCGGACTGACATCGCACTCGCCGCTTCGCGTGCTGTGGACTCCGCTGCTGCCGTCGATGCTTGCCAACATGGCCGGGTGGATGGTCCGGCGCCTGGTGATGCCCGGGGACCAGGAGGCAACGGCAGAGCCGATGACCAGGATGTACCGGTGGTTTGCGCGGCTCGCCGCCCTCGCGCTGACGCTCAGCACCGCGATCATGGTCACGATGCCCAGCCTGGACCTGTTCGCCTACCAATGCCTGGGCCAGCAGCAGTGCCGATCCCAACTGTGGGGCTCACCGCTGTTGAACGTTCTTGCGCCGTACGACCGCCCCGGGCTGCGGCTGGCCGCGGGCATCATCGCGCCTGTTGCCGTCGCGGTGCTTTTCTACATCCTGGCTTCCCGTTCGCGCACCAGCTATGAAGGCGTGGAACCGCCGACGCCGGGAGCGGCCAGGCCCGTGCCGTATGGCCGCTGTGCCGCAGCGCAGGCTGGCGGGTTGCGCAGCGCCGACTTCTGGTCGGGGCTGCGGTGGCACCAGCACCTCTCGGACTTGCACCTCGCGGCGGGCATTGCGGTGGCGGCAGGGACCCTGGGCTGGTGCGTGTCCGAACTCGGTGAGGCCGGGGACCTCGAGCCGGGCGGCGCCGTCGTGACTTCCCGGGCCGCCAGCGCAGCCTCCGCCGCCGTCATTGCTGTTGTCATGGTGATGCTCGCCGCGGACGATGCGCACGAGCACCTCGCCCGCGGAACGCTCTGTGTTGCCATCAGCGTCCTGTTGGCCTCGGTCGCCGGCGCCGTAACGCTGCCGCTGGACGTCCCCTCCGCCGGCGGCGGCCCGGGCCAAGCGGCCCAGGCGCCCGGCGTCCTGCCGGGAATCGTTCCGTCGGTCGCTGCGGGCTGGACCCTCACCGTGGTGCTGCTGGTCCCGTTGATGTTTCAGCTGGTGGGAGCGTGGGGCAACCGGTGGCGGAACGCACTGACGCTCGAGGGTCGCGGGCCGGGACGTGTCCAGCGCCTGAAAGTGATGGCCCGCGGTGCCGTCAGTGTGTTCCCGTGGGCGGCGCCTGTCGTCCTGAATGTCGTGGCGCTCGTGCTGGCCAATGCTGTGCTGTTGTCTTTGATGATGCTCGCGGCCCAGTGGCTCGGAACGGTTGAGTACGGGCTCGGCCCTGACGGGGGAGCCGCGGCGGACGGCAGTACCTGGCCGGCAGCGGGCGGGAACGCGGCTCCGGTGCTGTGGGTGCCGAAGACGGTGGGGTCCATCGCTTCCCTACTTGCACTGGGCCTCATCAGCGTCCTGGTCCTGTTCGCTGTGGCCGCCGGCGTGTGGTTGTCCGTGAAGTCGAGGAAGACGGCTGCGGCGCTCGCGGTCGGGCTCCGGCGCGACTATGACCAAGCGGAGGAGCTGCAAGCCAGTTTGCCGGCAATGGGTTCGGCGCCGGCAGACGAATCCTCCCGGAAACGACGGGACGCCTGGACGGTGTCTGCATTCGGTCCGGCGCCGTTCAGCCGGGCCCGTGCCGCACCGACACGGGCAGGGGACGGAATGCGCCCCAGCCCCTGGGTCCGCAACGTGGCGAGGATGCACCTGATCGGCGAGCACGCCCCCACGTTGGCGGCTTACCTGATGATTGCGGTCGCCGGTTCGGCTCTGGCGGGGGCGGCTCTCTTCGTCATTCAAGTCCTGGTGTTCAACCAGGAACCGCCGTTCCTCAACATCGGACTGGCCACGTGGATCAGTGCGTCGTTGCCTGTTGTCTACGGGGTGGTGCTCAGGCTCGCGTTCCGGCAGGAGAAGTGGCGAAAAGTCCTGATGTCCCCGTTCGACGTCGGGACGTTTTTTCCGCGGTCATTCCACCCCTTCGCCCCGCCTTCCTACACCGAGCGTGCAGTACCGGAGCTGACGCGTCGGATCTGGCGGTTGCATGACAACCACGGCAGAGTGGTGCTCACCGCCCACTCACAGGGCAGTGTGGTGGCCGCCGCAGTGCTGGCACGCCAGTCCGGCCGCCTCGAGGAGAAGACCGTCGGGCTTGTCACGCTCGGCTCTCCACTGGCCAAGCTGTACCGGTGGGCGTTTCCCGCGCTGGTCAGCGATGGACTCCTGCGGAATTTCGCCGGCGGCACCGGAGGCCTCGGTGCGGTCCGCTGGCGCAACGTCTACTACGAGACCGATTACATCGGCGGGCCGGTCGTCACGGCTGACTGGCCTGCGTCCAGGAATATCGACGTACGCCTGGTCGACCCGCCGACGCACAAATTCGTGTTCGGCCAGCCGTTGCCGCGAATCCTGAGCCATACGGGCTACTGGGTTGACGCCAGATTCTGGGCTGAGGTCGACAGCATCTGCGACGAAATCGCGGTGGATGGCGGCCAGCAGGGATCGGCGGACACCATCCCTCCTGACCCCGCGGCGCCGCTCCCATACCGGTAGACGTGCACCGGTCGACAACACTGCCGCCTGCTGTCAGGAGCGGTTAATTGTCTCGTTCAGTCTCCGCCACCGGCCGCGGAGTGACGGTGACGGAGGCGACGGTTTCCAGCTTTGGATGCAAGTGGTCGCCGCCGTCGACCACGCCGGTCTGCCACCACAGTTTCAGCCCCTCCGGGGTGACTTCCAGGCCGGCCAGGTTGTTGTTGAACCATGGACCTCTGGTCCCGGACCAGCGGAACGGCGGGTCCGGGACCTTTGCCGAGCGCGCCACCAGCGCACCGACCGGCGTGGCCAGCCCGTAGGACATGATGGCCGCGAAGGACCTCATCAGCCGGGGCAGCGGGTTCCGGATAGGGGAGCAGACGGCCTGCACGATTCGGCTGCCCGAGGCACGTTCCACCTCCGCAACGTAGGAGTAGTGGACGTCCCCGGAGAGAAAGCTGATGGTGTCCGGTGCCGGGCCTCGTTTGCCATCGGCGACCTCGGTCACCATGTCCGCCACTTGACGGAAGCTGTTCTGGAAGGCGCCCCAGTGTTCAAGGTCCACCGCCCGGCGCAGCTTCTCGCCCACACCGGCCGCAACGCTTCCCCAAGCACCCTGGGAAACGGCCTCATTCCAGGACTCGACGTAATGCAGGCCCATCGGTAGCAGGAACGGCAGCGAGGTCGCCACGAGCAGGTGCCGGAAACCGCCGCGCATACGGCCGTCGAGCCAGGCCATTTCGGCCTTGTCAACGAGGGCGCGGTCGTCCGGGGTCAGGTCCCGGGCTGCGCGGGAGTCCACCACGATCAGCCGGGTATCCCCGAAATCCCGGCAATAGCTCCACCGGTAGGATTCCGGGTCCCGATCAGCCCGGTCCGCGAAATTGTCCAGCGCCGCGCTCACGTCGATTTCGTCCCCGCCGCTGTGGCCGGCGATCTGCTGCCAGATGGGATCCTCGGCCCGCTGCTGCGGTGACAGGTTCCCCAGATGCTGGTAGACCCAGTACGAGGCCAGCCCTGCGACAATCCGCTCATGCCACCAGGAGGTGGCCTCCATTTTCTTCTTCCAGCTCAGCGAGGTATTCCAGTCGTCGCGGATGTCGTGGTCATCGAAGATCATGGCGCTGGGCAGGGTGGACAGGAGCCACCTGTTCGCAGGGTCTGACCAGGCCAGAAAGTAGAGGTGGGCGTATTCCTCGTAGTCCTTGAGTTCCTCGCCCGGCGGTTCATTGATGTCGCGCCGGGCGCGGATGAACTCCTGCATCTGATCGCTGGTCAGGTCGGCGTACACCTGGTCGCCGAGGAAGGCCACCAGATCCGGCCACGGCAGGTCGCCGCCGGAGGCCATCCGCAAAGCGTACGCGCGCAGGGAGTCGACGCCATGGGTCCGGTTGCCGGACTCATCATGCGGGACACTGGTCCGGCAGGAGCCATACGCCATTCGCAGCGGCTTGCCGGGCTTCAGCGTCGCAATCATCGACGGCGGGAACCCGGTTGCCGGATCGGGCCAGACCGGGGTTCCGTTGACGTCGAGGGCGT
The DNA here is from genome assembly GCF_031456935.1 of Arthrobacter ginsengisoli. Classification (NCBI taxonomy): domain Bacteria; kingdom Bacillati; phylum Actinomycetota; class Actinomycetes; order Micrococcales; family Micrococcaceae; genus Arthrobacter; species Arthrobacter ginsengisoli. The sequence goes on from NZ_JAVDVQ010000007.1 coordinate 46,884, forward strand.
AGGACGTGACGCTGCCGGGCTCAAGTCCGTCCAACTCCACCAGCGCGTAGTGGTGACCGTGGACCGCGAACGTACCGGCTCCCCAGTCCCTGCCGCCGGCGCGGACCGAGACCCGGGCAGCAAACCGGGTCTCCACCCAGACACTCGCCGAGGTCTCATCCACGTACCGCATCATCGGGCCGAGCACCAACGGAGAGGTCGTCATGACTCATTTCTACATGTTCCTGCCGGATGCGGCCATGGCGTCACTGAAATACCAAGCGGGGCGGGTCATCCTTGGAGCCGGATGGCTCTAACGTGGTTCCTCGCGGCGTCCCCTATCGGCAGGGGAACTGTCGGATTCGCCCGGCCCCCGGGCCAGTTGGTCACGGAGCCTGTTGATCTCGGCGGTTAGGCGGTCAAGCTCCTTGCTGCCGTTGAGTTCGTCCGCTGGCCTGCGGGCAGCGGTTGCGGCAGAGACACTTTCAACGAGCCAGGACGACACAGACGCGGTGACCATGCCCAGCACTGCAATCCCGCCGACCATCAGGGCCGCCGCAGCCCACCGACCGGGAATGGTGACCGGGTAAAAGTCGCCATAACCTATGGTTGTGATGGTGACCATCGCCCACCACAAGGAGTCCCCCATCGAGGTGATGTTCGCGTTCGGAGCGTTCTTTTCGAAGTGGAGGGTGCTCAGGGCAACGGTGTAGATCAACAGGACCGCGGAGAAAATGACGTAGGCCATGACGCGTGTCCTGATGGCGGTGCCCGGGGCCCGCTCCATGACCCGGCGCAAGGTGAACGGACGCAGGAGCCGCAATGGCCGGGCGACCGGGAGCACCACCATCAGAAGGTCCAGCGGGTGGCGGACGACCCATCGGCCCCGCTGGGGTGCCAGGAGCAATTTCACCATGTAGTCAACGCCGAAGGCGAGCCACGTTGACCCCATGACGAATGCCAGAGCGGCGGCGTAGGGCTCCGGCGGCTCGGCTATGACGAGGATGGAGTAGGCCGCCAGAAAGAGAAAAGCCGCAGCGACGAGGGGCCACTCGGAATACTTTTGCCAGGTTTCTTGCGTCATGGCTGAATGCTAGAACTTTGTCCTGCGGATGTCCCCACTAATCTGCAGTCCGGGTCCGGTCGGCACGTCGCGAAGGCCCTTCGATCCGGATGCTTCTGGCACTTCGGTTCCTTCGGTCCTCGCCGGCAGCAGGTCACCCGCGCGGCGCTGACAACCGTCAGCGGCAGCGGTACATTAGCGTTCTCAGGTGCCGGTCCGCGCTGGGCATGGCACGATTCCAGGACCAGCGGAGGCGACAAGCCATGGAGGAAAATCAGGGCAAATACGGAACCGGACGCGTGGGTGCGGGTGGGGACCGGGGGCACAGCCACAACCTCGCCAGCGAGCTTGGAGTTGTCGAGCAGAACATCCTGCTGCGGATCCAGGATTTTAGTGATCCACGGCAGGAATGGCGGCGTCTCTTCTCGGAGCTGTACGGCACATTTCTGCTCGTCATCGTCGCAGCCGGAGGTGGCATGATGAGCCAGGCATTCCCCGGTGTCATCAGCCGCACGGCGGCGGTCGTGGCCCCGGGCCTGATGGTGATGGGGATCATCCTGTTCATGGGCAAGATCTCGGGCGCGCATCTGAACCCTGCGGTCAGCATTGCGTTCGCGCTCCGGGGTGATTTCCAGTGGCGCCGGGTGCCAGGCTACGTCGCTGTTCAGCTCCTCGGAGCCACGCTGGCCTGCCTGCTGCTGCAGGCCGTGATCGGCGTCTCCGCCACCTACGGTTCGAACTATCCGGCGGCGGATTATTCAGCCGGCGCCGCGTTCTGGATGGAGGCACTCCTGACGCTGGCGCTGGTCAGCGTCATCCTGGGAACCGCCTCCGGGGCCCAGAACGTCGGGTTGCTCGGGGCATTTGCGGTGGGCGCGTACATTGCCCTGGCCGGCCTGTGGGGCAGTCCCATCTCCGGCACGTCGATGAATCCGGCACGAACGTTCGGGCCTGATCTCGCGGGCGGCAATTTCAGCGATTATTGGGTATATGTCGCCGGGCCATTGGCTGGCGCAGTGGTCGCCGTCGGGATCGCCTTCATTTTGCGCGGCGCGGGCGGCGGAAGGTCGGGTTCCGGAGCCGCGCAGGGAGACCTCTTCACCGAGGCCGCGAAGGAGCGACCCGGGACGCCCGGGAAAAGGGATCAATAGTGGTCGGCGGGACATCCATCAATTCCTGAGACACCCCGCCGCCACCGGGCGCCCCTGTCACCGGGTGGTTTAGCCGCGTGCTGCGGCGGCGTAGCTGGCGGTGGCGTAGGCCAGGGCGGCGGACATTTCCTTGAGCAGGTCCGCGTCGGTGTTGCTGATCGTGTCGCAGGCCTCGTGGTAGCAGGAATCGAGGTGCCTGCCGGCCACGCCGCCGTAGGTCTGCACCTGGGCCGTGGACTTCTTTTCCTCGTCGCCGCTGAACAGTCCGCCGCCGGGAATGCCGGCCTGCAGGAACGCGTCATAGTCGGAGCCGCCGTCAAAGGCAGTGGTTTCCGCCGGCAGCGAGTTCTCCTGGAAGAACCGGAAAAAGACGTCCTCGATCTGCTTCGAACCGGCCGGCCCGGCGTGGCCGAAATCCGAGCCGTCGCCGTCGTGAATGGACCGCACCCCGTTCGGGGAGGCCAGCATGTCCACGTTCAGGTTCGCCGCGGTCTGCGCCGTACCGGCCGGGCCCAGCTCATCGACGTAGTGCCGGGACCCGTAGAGCCCGTCCTCCTCGCCGCCCCAGAACGCAAACCGGACCCGGTTCACCGGCGTGATCCCGCTGTCCTTCAGCCACCGGGCGACCTCCAGCATGGCCGCGACGCCGCTGCCGTTGTCGTTGATCCCCGGCCCCTCCCGCACCGAGTCCAGATGGCCGCCGACCACCACGGTGTTCTCGGCGCTGCCCCCGGTATCGGCCAGGATGTTGAAGCTCTCGACCTGACTGCGGTTCCGGCCCTCGCCGCGGAAAGTGAACGCCTGCCGGACCGGGTTGTACCCGGCCGCGCGCAGCTGCTCCTCGACATAGCGCGCGGAGGCCTCATACCCGGAAGTCCCCGACGCCCGGTTGCCGTCATGGTCATCAGCGACACGCTGCAGCGCCTCCAGATGGCCCACCATGCCCCGGCCCTTGAACTCCGCCAGCACCGCCCGCGCGTCCACACCCCCGGCCGGCACCAGCCGCGGAACCGCGACACTGGGGCCGGTGGACTTACTGCCCGGGCCGCTGGTGACATGGCTGGTCGCTTCCGGGCCTGGGGAGCCGGCTCCGGACTCGGACGTACAGGCCGTCGCCGACAGCAGCATCACGGCCAGTACCGAAGGAAGTACGTGCTTGCGCAGAGTCAACATGCTGGAAACCCGTCATTGGTAGGTTTCGGGGCCGAAAGGTCAAAACGCTCGCCACTGACGCAGGGAGGCCGCGGTCACCGTTGAATCCGCGAATACCGCTATCAGTTTCGACCATTCTTGTGGATACAGCTGTATCTTCAATAGCGCGTTCCTGTGAAAGTGCTGTGCGAATTGGTTAGGCGGGGATCCGGCGGCGTCTTGGCCGGTGCGGATATACTTCTGTCCACCCTCCTGGCCGGCGGCAAGTGCCGGTTCCTGCACGGAAGGACGAGCAAAATGACCGTTTCCCCCCTGATCTGGGCAATCACCATGGTCGTCATCGTGGCCTTGCTCGCCTTTGACTACTTCTTCCACATACGCAAGGCCCATGTGCCCACGCTCAGGGAGGCGGCCGTGTGGTCGGCTCTCTACGTGGGCGTGGCCGTCATCTTTGGTGTCCTGGTGTGGGTTTTCGGCGGCAGCGGCATGGGCTCGGAGTACTTCGCCGGCTACATCACGGAGAAGGCCCTCTCCGTGGACAATCTCTTTGTCTTCCTGATTATCATCGCGAGTTTCCGGGTGCCCCGTGAGGACCAGCAGAAAGTACTGCTTTTCGGCATCATCTTTTCACTGATCGCCCGCACAGGATTCATCTTCCTTGGCGCGGCGCTGATCAATTCCTTCGCGTGGGTGTTCTACATCTTCGGCCTGATTCTTCTGATCACCGCGGGCAATCTGCTTCGCCCGGATGCCCATGGCGACGACCAGGCCGACAACTTCATGATCCGCATTGCCAGAAAACTTTTCCACACCACCGAGCATTACGACGGGGACAAGCTCTTCACCATCCAGGACGGCAAGCGGGCGTTGACGCCGATGCTGCTGGTCATGGTTGCCATCGGAGGAACCGATATTCTCTTCGCCCTGGACTCGATCCCTGCGATTTTTGGGCTGACCCAGAATGTCTACATCGTCTTCACCGCCACGGCGTTCTCCCTGATGGGCCTGCGCCAGCTCTACTTCCTGATCGACGGACTGCTGGACCGCCTCATCTACCTCGCCTACGGGTTGGCTGCCATTCTTGCCTTCATCGGTGTCAAGCTGGTACTCCACGCCCTGCACGAGAACACCCTGCCGTTCATCAACGACGGCCAGCCCGTTCCCGTCGTCGAGATCAGCACCGGTGTGTCCCTGAGCATCATCATCGGCGTGCTGACGGTCACCGTCATCGCCTCGCTGCTGAGCAAGGCCGGCATTGCACAGACCTCCATCAACAATGCCCGCCGGCACGCCGTCAACTACCTTGACCTTGAATACACCGCCGACGCCTCCGAACGCGAGCGCATCTACCGGCTGCTGACCGCAGAAGAGTCCCAGATCCTGGCCATGGATCCGAAATACCGGAACAAGGCCAAGGACATCGACAAGATTCGGGCACTCGTCGCGGAAGCGCACCGCCAGCACGAAGAGTACCTCGCCCGCTAGTTAGCGCGGGACACCGGAGCCGGATCCACTCGGGCGGGGTCGGTGGGGGAGAACACTCCGGCCGGCCCGTGGCTGGCGACCGTCATGGCGGCGTGCAGCCGGGAGAGCACGTCGGCAGGCGGCCCGCCTGCGGGGATGCTGGTGAACCGCGGGAATTCGGGCAGTAACCGGTAGGCCTCATGAAGGGACTCGAGGTCTTCGAGTTGTTCTGAGTCCGTACCCCGCGCGACTACCCTCGCATAGGCCTCGCACGGGTCGACGTCGAGATGGATGACCAGGTCGGGCTGGGGGAGCGTGCGGATGAGGAATGGCAGCCAGCGTCCCCTGGGAAGTCCGCGCACCTGGCGCAGCGCGAGCTGGCAGTGAAGGTGCCGGTCCATGACGACCAGGCCCTGGAATCGCCGGGCGCGGCGGTGCGCGTTCAGGACGTTGAAAGTGCGAACTGCCGTTTCGATGAGGTCCGCCAGCCGCGGGGGCAGGTGAACCCCGAATTTGGCGCCGAGCAGGGACATCCGTCGGCGGCCTGCGTGGTTCCGGAGGAGCAGGACTTTGTTCCCCGCGTGACGGGCGGCATCAATCATGGCCTGGGCCGCCGTCGTTTTCCCCGAGCCGTCAATCCCGGTTAATACGATAAGCAAGCAGTCTCCTTCTAGGGGTAGTGGTGTCAGGGCGCTACTTACCCAACGTTTGAACCCGTCGGATAATCCCTGGCCAAGGCGGTCCAGGCGGCTGCGGTCAGAGATTGTGGGCCAGCAGCTCCAGCCCGATCACTGAAATGCTCAGCACGACTTCGGCGAAGACGATGATGACCTTGTGGTGGAACGGCAGATCGAGACGCCGGATCGCGAGGTAGCCGATGACGAGAAGGGTGACAACCAGGACGACGATTGCCCATTGGAGTGCCACCGCCGTCGACCAGAGACCGAGGCCGGCCGCTGTGAGGAGCAGCAGCGGTGTCACCAAAACGCTGAGAGCCTCGGTGCTGACGGCGACCATGCCGCGAAACTCCTCACTGCTGGGAAGTTTCGCGTGGACCGTCAGGTGGCTCAGCAGATCGGCGACAAGGATCCCCAGCAGGGAACCGATGACCACGATGCTGAGGGTCGCCGCCGCAGCCGCGGGAGTCGTCTCGTTGGCGTGGCTCCCAAGCGCCAGTACTACCGCCAGGCTGGTGAAACTGATGTAGACGCGCTCCTTGAGGCTCGCCGCGCGTTGGCTGGCAGACGGTTCCGGCCGCCCGGTCGGTTCGGTCACATTCATCGAGGAAAGCCTCTCTGTGGTTGGTCGCGAACATCAGGCGCCGGGGGCGCGGTACTTGACCTCCGCCGCCATCCGCAGGGCGTCCATCGTTTCGTCAACGCTCAACAACACGGTCGTTTCGAATGACCGCAGGGCACCGCCTCCGGCGATGGCCAGCGACACCGCGGCCATGGAGACGTTGTCCGGGGCCTCCCACAGGTTGTAGCCGTCGTGGGCGCCGAATGAGTACCAGAAGCCGTGGAGCTTCCCTCCAACCGATTCGATATATGCCTTGGCAGCTTTTCCGCGGTCTTCCGGGTTGCTGATCATCCGGGCCCAGGTCTCAGGGGTATAGCTGAACTTCGACAGATAGAGCGGCATCGTCTTTCCCTTTCATCGCTGCGGGAGTGCGGATTCCCCTAGAATGGCAGTCCGCCGCCTGGCCAGCAACGCCACGCCGACACTTGGCATGGCGACCGTAAGGGCGACGGCGGTGAGTCCGCCGTCATGGGACGTCGTTCCCCAGTTGCCGAAGGAGAGCGTCGAGGACCGGCAGTTGGCCCCTGACCAGCCGGGTGCGGGCTGCGGGCGCTGCTGTCCACTCGGCGTTGTCGACCTCAGGGTAGTTTCGGACGATACCGGACCCCTTCGGCCATTCCAGTGAAAAGGTGTTGCTCACGATCCGTTCGGGCGAAAAGTCGGACTCGGCAGTGAACACCGTGATGATCTTGCCCGAGGGCTGCCGGAAGGCACCCAGCGGGAGATAGTCTGCAGCCGGTGCTGGGGTCCCCATTTCTTCGGCGAACTCGCGTTGCGCGGCGGCCAGTGGGTCCTCGTCGGGGAGGTATTCCCCTTTGGGAATTGACCAGGCGCGCGACTCCTTGCGCGACCAGAACGGTCCGCCCATATGGGCGATCCACACCTCCACTTCCGATCCAGGGCCGCGGCGGTAGAGCAGGATGCCTGCGCTTCGAATTGTCATGTGCCCTCCACGTGGCTGGAGTGTCAAACCGTGGTCCGGTGGTCCTTATCCGGCATCCGGGGCAGGGAGGAACTGGCGGTTCCTGATCCGTGATCCGCCGAATTCGACTGCCAATGGTTCAATCGCCCACGGCCCGCGGTCCCGCGTCTTGGGGCGGCCGACGGCAATGTGGGGGGTCCAGCGCGGGTACCTGAAGCCGAGGGCCCTTGAGCTGAGGATGAAGTCATCGACATTGTCCACCAGCATCTCGTCCAGCAGTTCATGCAGCGCCTTCACGAGCGAGACCTGATAGTCCCTTACATGGTGGGGCACTTCCACTTCCAGCCCGCTCACACGCCCGCCGCCCAGCAGGACCAGCCTCGCGGTGCTGGCGGAGAAGCCGCCCAGCGCCGGCAGCCCCTCCAGCCAGGCAACCGTCATGCGGATGGCTTCCTCGGCAGTCGTGTTGCCTTTGGTCCAGTCCGTGACGTCCTGGGCGAAGTCCTCCAGCACACCAACGTGCAGCAGGGTCAGGTGGAGGCCCTGCTGCCGGCGCAGAGCATCGACGCGGCTGCCCAGGCCCTCATAGTCGGCCGGCCCTGAGCCGATTCTGAGGACGGGTACCTCCACGGTGATGCGCGGCGCCGCTTGCATTCGGACCCCTCCCGCCGGTGCTGGCTGCCGGCTCTTGGTGCCATTATCCTCCCGGGCGGCGACCCGGCTGCCGTGGACGGCCGCCAGCCGGCAACCTTTGGCGGGTGCTACCGGCCAAGTGCCGTGGACAGGAGGAGCCGGACGGACTGGACTGCCGCCTCCCGCCGGCAGGGCCCGTTCCAGATTATGAAGTTGGTGAACCGGTGCGCCCCGGGACGGCCGGCCAGCCGCACGGCCGCATCCCTGATGGTCTGCAAATCGCGGACCGTCATCGGGAGGGAAGCCTCATCAGGGTGCCAGCTCGAGCCGAGCGGAAAATCCTTGAACGGCCTGGTCGACATTTCGATGTGTGCGCCAAGGACGGCCTTGACCGGATGCGCTGTACTGAAGTCGCAAAGGGTGCGGAGCGAATCCTGAAAGGCCGGAACGTCCTGCACATAGAGCCGGCCGGGATAAACCGTGTCTCCCGTGAGCAGCATACCCGTGTCGCCGTCGTAGATGGAGACGGCGGAAGGGTGGTGCCCCGGCGTCGGGATCACCTCAAGCACGCGACCGCCGAGATCAAATCTCGCCCTGCCCCGGGGCCAGCTATCGAGGCCAAAGAAGGCTGCAACATCTTCGGCGGCGTGTCCCACCACCCGGGTATGTCGCCGGCCTGTGAACTGCCCGTCCCCGGCGATATGGTCCCCGTGGGCGTGCGAGTGGGCCACAACGAGTTCGTAATCGTCCTTGGGATGCCCGTTCAGCCACCCCTCCATGAGTGTGTCGACCGTCGCCCGCAACGGAAACCGGGTGACATCCGCCGTCGCGCCCGTATCCAGAAGCAAGGCGCGGTCCTCGCCGAAGAGCAGGTAAAGGAAGGGCGCTTCAAAATTGTCGGTGATGCTCTGCCGGAGCAGGACAGTGTTCCCTGCCGCCCGGTGGACCTGGATCGGCGGACCAGCACTTCCCCGGCGGGACCGCCGCCTGCCCGCGCTCCAGCTAACGTCAAGATCCAGGTCGGTCACGGCATGATTCTTCCGGTGACGGCCGCGGCAGCGTCCGCGGTGCCCGTGGAACGCACGGTTTCGCGGGACATTTCCTCGGCCCGGGCCGGGGGACGGCCGTCGGCCCGGTATTCCTTGAGGAAATAGACCAGCCCGGCGGCGGCGGCAGAGGCGGCGGCAAGGGCGAAGAGCCCCGGCGCGACGCTTCCGGTCTGTTCCTTGATGATCCCGAATCCGACGGGCGCCACGAAGCCGCCCAGGTTCCCCAGCGAGTTGATGATGGCTATCGCCGGAGCCAGGACCAGCGGATGGAGGCCCGACTGGGGGATGGTCCAGAACAACGGGGACGCACTCTTGAAGCCCATCGCGGCGGCTGACAGGAAGACCAGCGCCAGGACCGGAGAGGCGACGGCGGCCGCGAGGGTCCCGACAGCGGCGACCAGGAGCGCGACCACCAGCAGCGGGCGCTTGGATTGCGCCTTGTCCTGCCACCGCGCCGCAAAATACATGGCCACCACGGCGCAGACCCAGGGAATCGCGGACAGGAATCCCACACTGAGGTCCGTGGTTCCCGGGATCCGCCTGATGATGCTGGGGAGCCAGAACGTGTTGGCGTAGACGGATAGCTGGATGGCGAAGTAGATGCCGCACAGCAGCAGGATCTGCGGGTTCAGCAGCATTCCCCAGCGGCCGGTATGTCCTTTGGCGGTCGCGTGCAGGGCGTCCTCTGCCGCGATCGCGGCGCCCAGGGCGGACTTTTCACGGCTACTCAGCCATCTGGCGTCCTGGACTTTGGCGTCCAGCAGGAAGAATACGATGGCCCCGACCACCACGGAGAGCAGCCCCTCGAAGCCGAACAGCCACTGCCAGCCGCGCAGGCCGAGGACGTCGTGGAGGCTGAGCAGCATTCCGGCGATGGGCCCGGAGATCGCGGCGGCGACGGAGGATCCGGCGATGAAAATCGCGGTGGCCTTGCCACGCTGGCCGGCCGGCACCCAGCGGGCGAAGTAAAAGATGACAGCGGGGAAAAATCCGGCCTCGGCAACGCCCAGCAGGAACCGCAGGACGAAGAACCAGGTCTCGTTCTGCACGAACGCCATCAGGAACGAGACGATGCCCCAGCTGACCATGATCCGGGACAGCCAGATCTTCGCACCGTACTTCTCCATCATGACGTTGCTGGGAAGCTCAAAGATGGCGTAGGCGACGAAGAACAGTCCGGCGCCAAGACCGTAGGCTGCGGCACCGATTCCCACGTCGGCCTCCAGCTGTGCCTGGGCGTAGCCGATGTTGGACCGGTTGAGCTGGTTGCACACGAGCATGACCAACATGACGGGCAGCACGCGCCTGAAGAACTTCTTCGTGGCCGTTGCCACGTCGGTGACGGCTGTATCCACGACCTGCATCCGCGACGTCCTCAGCTGTCGGTCCGGTGCCCGGTGGCGGGCGTGCGCAGCCGGCGCCGGGAGTTTGCCAGATGGCTGCGCATGGCCGCTGACGACGAGGGTCCGTCGCCTTCCGAAATGGCGGCATAGATGGATTCGTGCTCCTGCACCACCTGTTCGAAATGCTCACTCACGTCGTGCTCCCCGCCGGTCATCAGACGGGTTCGCGGCATGGCGATCATGGTCGGTCCCAGCGAGGCCAGGCAGTCGGAATAGAACGGGTTGCCGCTGGCCGCGGCGACGGCCCGGTGGAACTCGAAGTCCGCTTTCATGGCGTGCGCAGGGTGGGCCGCGCCGGCCGTGAATTCCTCGAGCGCCTTCCGGAGCGCGTGCAGCTGCCGTTCCGAGCGGTTGCGGGCGGCCAGGGCGGCAGCCTCGGATTCGACGCCGATGCGGAACTCCAGCAGCTGCACGCGGTCCTCCAGGCTGGCCACCGGCCGGCTTCCCGGTGCCGGCCGCGCGTCCGCCGGGGGAGGGGTCAGCGCGAAGCTGCCCCGCCCCCGTTCGGTTTCCACCAGCCCTTCGGCCTGCAGGCGCGTGAGCGCGGAACGGACCACTGTCCGGCTGACGCCGAATTCGTCGATCAGGGCGTTCTCGCTGGGGAGCTTGCCGCCCGGCTGGATCACGCCGTCCACGATGCGTGTGCGAAGATCGGCGGCGAGGTCCGCGGTCAGGTTCCGGCTCATGGCTTCTAGGTTACTTGCCGAATTCCACCGACTCCGTTGTCCAGGCCCGCGCCTGGTCGCTGAGGGTGATGCCCAGGCCGGGGCGGTCCGGAACCAGCATGCGGCCGTTCTTGGTTTCGAGGCGCTCGTTGAAGAGCGGGTCCAGCCAGTCGAAGTGCTCCACCCATGGTTCCCGCGGGTAGGCGGCAGCAAGGTGGAGGTGGATTTCCATGGCGAAGTGCGGGGCAAGGCCCAGCCCGCGCTCGTCCGCCAAAGCGGTGAGGCGGAGGAACTGCGTGATGCCGCCGACGCGCGGGGCGTCGGGCTGGATGATGTCGCAGCCGTTGGCGTTGATGAGGCCCTGGTGTTCGGCGACCGATGCCAGCATTTCGCCGGTGGCGATGGGGGTGTCCAGGACCCGGGCCAAGTGCGCGTGGCCTTCGTAGTCGTAGGCGTCGAGGGGCTCCTCGATCCAGATGAGGTTGAATTCCTCCAGTTGGCGGCCCATCCGCAGGGCGGTGGCGCGGTCCCACTGCTGGTTGGCGTCAACCATCAGCGGCACGTCCCAGCCGATGTGTTCGCGGACGCCGGCGACGCGGCGGAGATCCTCGGCCGTGTCCGGCAGTCCAACCTTGATCTTGATGCCGCCGATTCCCTCGTCCAGGAGGGCAGTGGCGCGGGCTTTCACCTCGTCGAGCGAGGCGTTCAGGAAGCCCCCGGAGGTGTTGTAGGTCTGCACGGAGTCCCGGTAGGAGCCAAGGAACTTGGCTAACGGCAGTCCCGCGCGCTTGGCCTTGAGGTCGTAGAGCGCGATGTCGATCGCCGCCAGTGCCTGGGTGGCAACACCCGAGCGACCGACTGAGGCGCCCGCCCACAGGAGCTTGGTGTAGAGCTTGCCGATGTCATTCGGGTCTTCCCCGATGATGCCTTCGGCGACCTCCTTGGCGTGGGCATACTGGGCCGGGCCTCCGGCACGCTTGGAGTAGCTGAAACCGATGCCGCTGTGGCCCTGCTCGGTGGTGATCTCGGCGAAGAGGAAGACGACTTCGGTCATGGGCTTCTGGCGGCCGGTGAAGACCTTCGCGTCACTGATGGGGACGGCGAGCGGCAGCCTTGCGGTGGAAAGTTTTACGTGGCGGATCAGATCAACGCTGGTCATGGATTCTCCCTGGAGGCGGTGGCCGGGCTGAACCGCCCTGCACACACTTAGATTACAAGTAGCCTACTTGTATAACAAGTACTTTCCGGAAGGAAGTCCCTAGGCCAGGAGCCAGGCGACGACCAGCAGCGCACCGACGCTGAGGACAGTGGTGCAGAGGATCACGTCGCGGGCCACAGTCATGCCGCGGCCATACGGGGAGGCGAAGAGAAACACGTTCTGGGCCGTGGGCAGGGCTCCCATGATCACGCAGGCGAGGAGGTGCTGGCCCTCCAGGCCAAAGACGAACCGGCCCAGGACCCACACAATCAGTGGCATTCCGGCGACCTTCAGCAGCGTGGCCACGATCGTTTCGGTGCGTCCGTCGTCCTTCTGCAGCGGCGCCTTTCCCGCAAGCGAGAGCCCGAAAGCGAGCAAGACCATGGGGACCGCTCCGCCGGCGAGCATGTCGATGGGCCTCGCAAGCAGGTCCGGTACCGTCCAGCCCGTCAACGCGACGGCGGCGCCGAGCCCGGAGGCGATGATCATCGGATTGGCGAACGGCTGGACGAGGAGCCTTTTCCAGGAGATTCTGGCTCCCGACGCCAAGCCCAGCACGGTGAGGTAAAAGGGGGCCATAACGAGGATCTGGACCAAGAGCACGGGAGCCACGTGCTGGGCCGTCCCTACGGCGTAGAGGGAGACGGGGATGCCGATGTTGTTGGCGTTGGCGTAACTGCTCGCCATCGCGCCCACGGCTGTCTCGGCGACCGGGCGGCGGAAAAACAGGAAACTGAGCAGGCAATAAAGAAGCCCCGCTGCCGCTGCTGAGAGCAGCGCCAGCGGGGCGTCCGTGCCGAGAGCGGCCCGGATGTCGCTGCCGGCCACCACGGTGAACAGCAACGCCGGGTTGGTGACGTAGAAGGCCGTCCGGGTCAGGGCGCCCTGCACTTCCGGTCCCAGGATCCGCATCCGGGCGGCGCAATAGCCGACGGCGATGACGGCGGAAACTATCAGGATCCCGGAGACCACGCCGACCAAAATTCGCCCTTACCTTAGCTGTTCACATTGACTTGCCTGTCCCCGCCGAGAGTGCGTCAGCGGACGAGGCACGGCCTCTTGGGGTCGAAGGTCCAGCCCTCGAGGTAGAACTGCATGCCGATGCTGTCGTCGCGGGCGTCGAGCCCGTGTTCCAGATAAAGCTGGTGGGCTTTGTCCAGGGCGCTGCGGTCCAGTTCGATCCCCAGGCCCGGGGCGTCAGGAACCTCGATGGCGCCGTTCCGGATCTGCAGCGGTTCCCGGGTCAGGCACTGGCCGTCCTGCCAGATCCAGTGGGTGTCCAGCGCCGTGATCTCGCCCGGAGCGGCCGCTCCCGTGTGGGTGAACATGGCCAGGGAGATGTCGAAGTGGTTGTTCGAATGCGAGCCCCAGGTCAGGCCGAACTCGGCGCATAGCTGCGCCACGCGGACCGAGCCGTGCATCGTCCAGAAATGCGGGTCGGCGAGGGGGATGTCCACGGAGTTGCTGCGGATGGCGTGGGACATTTCGCGCCAGTCCGTGGCGATCATGTTCGTGGCAGTCTTCAGCCCGGTGGCGCGGCGGAACTCGGCCATGACCTCACGTCCGGAGAAGCGGCCTTCGGCGCCGCAGGGATCTTCGGCGTAGGCCACGACGCCCTGCATGCGCTTGCCCAGGCGGATCGCTTCGTCCAGAAGCCAGCCGCCGTTGGGGTCCAGGGTAATGCGGGCATCCGGGAAGCGCGTAGCAAGGGCCGTGACCACGTCCACCTCCGCGTCGCCGGAGAGGACGCCGCCCTTGAGCTTGAAGTCGCTGAAGCCGTACCGTTCCTGAGCTGCTTCGGCCAGGGCCACTACGGTTTCGGGGGTCATCGCTTCCTGCCGGCGGAGCATTTCCCACCGGTCCGCCGGTGCGTCCTCGACGAGGTACGGCAAATCCGTCCGGCTATGGTCGCCGATAAAGAAAAGGTAGCCGAGCATGGGTACCGAGTTGCGCTGCTGCCCATCGCCAAGCAATTCGGCGACGGGAACCCCGAGGAACTGCCCGTGCAGGTCAAGGAGCGCGGATTCGACCGCCGTGACCGCGTGGACGGTCGTGCGCAGGTCGAAGGTCTGCAGGCCGCGGCCGCCCGCGTCGCGGTCGGCGAAGTCCGCTGCGACGTCCCGCAGCAGCGAGCGGTAGCGGGCCACCGGCTTGCCCGCCAGGAAGGCTCCGGCCTCCTCGATGGTGGTGCGGATTTTCTCACCGCCCGGCACTTCGCCGAGGCCGGTGCGTCCGTCCGAATCGGTAATGATCACGATATTGCGGGTAAAGAACGGGCCGTGTGCGCCGCTAAGGTTCATCAGCATGCTGTCGTGCCCGGCGACCGGGACCACTTCAACGTGGGCAATGGTTGGCTGGGTGGTCACGCGTTGACCTCTGCTCTCACTGTTGCTGCCGCATTGTTCCCGACGCCGTTGATCCTGCGGTTCAGCCGCCACGGGTTGTCGTCCTGGAGCGGCACGGGGAGCAGTTCCTGGGGCAGGTTCTGGTAGGCGACGGGCCGCAGGAACCTGTTGATTGCCAACGTGCCCACGGAGGTGGTCCTGGTGTCCGAGGTGGCGGGGAACGGGCCGCCGTGGACCATCGCGTGCCCGACCTCGACGCCGGTGGGCCAGCCGTTGACAATGATCCGGCCGACCTTCTGCTCCAGTACCGGGATGAGGGGAGCCGCCGCCGCGTAGTCCGTCGCGGTGAGCTGCAGCGATGCGGTGAGCTGGCCTTTCAGGCGCTGGGCGGCGTCGACGAGTTCCTCGCTGGTCGAATAGCGGATCACCAGGCTGGCTGCGCCGAAGACTTCTGCGTGCAGCACGGGGTTGGACACGAACTCGCTGACGCTGGTGCCGAAGATGGAAGGGGCCGGGGCGTTTTCGGTGGTGCCGGGAGTGCCCTGCCCGATGACGTCCACCTTGTTGGCGGAGCCCAGCGCCTCCGCGCCTGCATTCCAGGATCCTGCGATTCCTGCGGTGAGCATGGTCTGCCCGGCGCAGGAGGACACGGCCAGGCCGACGGCGGCAGCAAATTTGTCGCCCGCTTCACCGGTGGGCGCGAACAACAGTCCGGGTGAGGTGCACAGCTGGCCGGAGCTGCCCGTGACGGCCGCGACGTACTGCGAAGCCAGCGCGTTGACGTCGCCGGTGAGGGCTCCGGGGAAGACGAAGACCGGGTTGAGCGAGGACATTTCCGCATAGACCGGAATGGGCTCCGGCCGGGCGGCCGCGGTGCGCATCAGGGCAATTCCGGCGGACTGCGAGCCGGTGAAGCCAACTGCCTTGATGGCCGGATCGGCGACGAGGGCTTGGCCGATGCTGCTGCCCGGGCCGTATACCAGCGAGAACACGCCGGGGTGCAGCCCGAAGTCCCGCACCGCCTTGGCGATGGCCTGCCCGACGAGTTCGCCGGTACCGGGGTGTGCGTTGTGGGCCTTGAACACCACCGGGCAGCCGGCGGCGAGGGCGGAGGCGGTGTCGCCGCCCGCCGTCGAGAAGGCCAGCGGGAAGTTGCTGGCACCAAAAACGGCGACGGGACCGAGCGGGATCTGCCGCTGGCGGATGTCGGCGCGCGGCAGCGGAGTGCGGTCCGGCAGTGCGGGGTCGATCCGGACGCCGCGGAAATCTCCCTGGCGGACGACGCCGGCGAAGAGCCGGAGCTGGCCGGTGGTGCGGGCGCGCTCACCCTGCAGGCGGGCGGCCGGCAGGCCGGTTTCCAGGCATGCCCGGATGATGAGCTCTTCGCCGATCGCCTCGATGTTGTCGGCGATGGCCTCGAGGAACCGGGCGTGGGTTTCCGGGTCGAGCGTGCTAAACGAGGCGAAGGCCTCGGCGGCTGCCACGGTCGCCTCCGTGAGCTGCTTCTCGGTGAGTAACGAGTAGGCCGGTTCAAGTTTTTCGTTCGTGGCGGGGTTGACGCCGAACGTGGTTTTACCGTGGCCAGCGAGCGGCCGGTTGGCGATCAGGGAGTGTCCGGTGAGGGTCACGGTGTTCCTCCTAGGAAACAGTTGCGATGAGTGCTTTGAGGTCAGCGAGGTCCTGCGGCGCGAGGTCCTGCAGTGGCGGACGGACTCCTCCGGCGGAACGGCCAATCGCGTCGAGGCCGCCCTTCACGATAGAGACGGAGTAACCCTTAACCCGGTCCCTGATGTCCAGGTACGGGATCACGAACTCGTTGAGTTTCTTGTTGACTGCAACGCGGTCCTCGTTGCGGACGTCCTGGTAGAAGTCGAGGGCGAACTGCGGGACGAAGTTGTACATCGCGCTCGAATACGTGCTCATGCCCAGCTGGAGCAGCGGAAGGGCGAACGTCTCGGCCGTGGGAAGCCCTCCGAGGTAGAAGAGCCGGTCGCCGAGCTTGGCGTAGACCCGGGCGTCGTGCTCGAGGTCGCCAACCCCGTCCTTGAAACCGATCAGGTTCGCGTGCCGGTCCGCGAGGGCGGCGACGGTGGTGTCCTTGTAGATGGCGTTCGCACGGTTGTAGATGATGACGCCGAGGGAGGTGGACTGGCAGATGGCACTGACATGGTCGATCAGGCCGCCTTGGTCCGCCTCCGTCAGGTACGGCGGGAGGAGGAGGAGCCCGTCGGCCCCTGCCGCTTCGGCGGCCCGGGCATTTTCGATGGCCTGGGCGGTGGATCCGCCGGCGGAGGCCAGCACGGGTACGCGGGCTCCGACCTCCTCAACAGCGGCACGGACCACCCGCTCCGATTCTGCAGGAGTCAGGGAGAATCCCTCACCGGTGCCGCCGGCGGCGAACAGGCCCGCAACCGGGAAGCTCGCCTGCCAGGCAAGATGCTTGCGGTAGTTTTCCTCGTCGAACTGCAGGTGCGCATCGAACGAGGTGACAGGGAAGGAGAGCAGTCCCTCCTTGAGGGCGTTGGCCAGTTCCTGGGGTGTGTATTTTGCCACGATATGTCCTCCGGATGGGCGCCGTATTGGCGCAAATGGTGTGCTTCCCCTTCAGCGTAGGCTCGCCTCTCATGCCTGTCTAAGTTCATTTTTGTATGTATTGATACCCTGCGTGCATCGTCCTGACGAGCCCTCCGGTTGATACAAGGTCATTCCATTTGATATTCCAGTTCGGTCAGCAGTCGACCCAGCGCAGGGTTTTCCACCTTGCGATTCCAGATGGCGTGGAGTTCCACGGGTTCCCCCTTGCTGCCCGCCAAGGGCAGGAATTCAACACCGTGGATTCCCAGGGCCGTCGCGGAGTGCGGCACGAAAGCGACGCCGCGGTTGGCTGCCACCAGCGAAACCATCGTCAGGATCTGGCTCACCGTGTGGACCACGTTGCCGTGCTGGACCGGGAACGTGCGAATCACGAGGTCGTAGAAGTACCGCGCCTGCAGTGGCGAGTGCATGATGATCGGCTCATCCTTGAGTTCGTCGTTGTCGATGTCCCGGCCCAGGAGTGCCAGTGGGTGACCCGTCGGGACGGCGAGCACCAGGGACTCGCGGTAGAGCAAATGGGAATCAAACACCTCGCCGTCAAAGGGTGGCCGGGCCAGGCCAAGATCCAGTTCGCCGGTCTGCAGCGCCTGAACCTGCTCGCCGGTCACCAGTTCCTGAAGGTCGATGTCGACGTCGGGCAGCCTGGTGGCGATCTCCTCCAGCAGGGGGCCCAGAATGCTGAGGCCACTCGCGGCAGTGAAGCCGATGCGCAGGAGGCCCGAACGGCCCGAGGCGATGCGCCGCGCGGTCAGGGGAGCACGCTCGGCGAGCGCCAGCAGGCGCCTGGCCTCATCGAGGAAGGCAACGCCGGCATGAGTCAACTGAACCTTCCGGTTGTCGCGTTGGAGGAGTTCGGCGCCGACACTCCGTTCCAGCTTCTGGATCTGCCGGCTCAGCGGAGGCTGGGTCATGTTGAGGCGTTCGGCCGCCCGGCCGAAGTGAAGCTCCTCCGCTACCGCGATAAATCCTGCCAGCTGGTCAAAGGTAAACATTATGCCTTCCGGGTATCACTTGATGCACATTTGGGCTTAGACACGCATCATAGCGTCTCCCTACACTCAATTCAGCGAACTGGCGTGATGCGGTTCACATGCTTCCAGGGCTCAGGCCCCGACCACCAATGAGGAGTTTCAATGATGCACTTCCCAACGCGCCGCGCCGTTCTCGGGGTGGCCTCCGCCGTCACGCTCTTGGCACTGACCGCCTGTGGCAACGTCGCCGGCGGCAGCACCGATTCCGCAAAATATCCGAATGGGCCGGTCAACTTCACGGTTGGCCAAGCGCCCGGGGGCAGCACCGATCTCATCGCCCGCGCCATCTCGGAAGGCGCCGCCAAGACCCTCGGCGCCCCGATGCCGGTGGTGAACAAGCCGGGAGCCAACGGCGCACTGGCCAGTAAGGAGGTCGCGGGCAAGCCGGCCGACGGACAGAACCTGGTTCTGCTCAACGCCTCCCTGATCACCATCACCCCACTGGCTGTCACCCCGGACGAGGCAGTGGACATCGATGACTTCGATGTCATCGCCGGTTTGTCCCAGGACGACTACGTGCTCGTCGCCAGCGGGGATTCAGGGTTCAAGACCATCAAGGATGTGACCGGGGCAGGCCGGAACATCACATTCGGCACCACGGGCGTGGGCACCGGCAGCCAGCTGGCGCAGACGGTGCTTTTCAAGCAGGCCGACGTGAAGGGAACCGATGTGCCCTTTGACAGCGGCAAACCGGCATTGACTGCGGTACTGGGCAACCAGGTGGAACTGGCAACCGTCCAGCTCGGCGAAGCGATGCCGCAGATCAAGGCAGGGAAAGTTACCCCGCTTCTGGTGTTCTCCGAAGAGCGGAACTCCTTCCTTCCGGACACGCCCACCGCCAAGGAATCTGGCTATGACGTACCCGTGGCCCAGTACCGGGCAGTTGCTGCTCCGAAGGGAACCCCGCAGGATGTGAAGGACAAACTGCTCGCCGCCCTCCGGGAGACGTTCAAATCGGACGCCTACAAGTCATTCAATGAGCAGAACCTGCTGACCCCGAAGGAGATTTCCGGCGAGGAAGTCGTCACACAGTGGAAGGACTACGCCGCGAAGTACAAATCCCTGGTGGAGAAGTACAGCATCAGCCTCAGCGGGACGAAGTGATTCGTGTGACAGCAGCACACCCCGTGTCCGCCGGAGAGGAAAGCCATGCCGCTTCCCGCTCCGGCGGGGACGCCCCCGGCACTCCCGATGACTTTCCGGAGGATCTCACGCCCGAGCAGCTGGCCGCCCAGTGGGAGGACGAAAAGCCTCCTGCCGCCGGTGCCCTGGCCAATGCCGCCGCCTCGCTCGTGGTCCTCGGCGTCGGCACCGGTGCGCTGCTCCTGTCGTTGGCGATGGGCCTGGGTACTCCGGCAGCGCCGCAGCCCGGACTGTGGCCGTTTATGATCAGCTGCGTCATGGTGGTCCTTGGACTCTTCCAGCTCGTCATCGGGCGGCACAACCGGGACGCGGAGAAATTCACCCGCATGTCGATGGCTCCCCTGACCGGGCTCGTCACACTCGCCGCCATGGTGGCACTGATGCCGGTGATCGGCTTTGAGCTGCCCGCCGTCGTTCTGTGCATCATCTGGATGCGGTTCCTCGGCGGCGAAACCTGGCGCTCCACACTGCTGGTCAGTGCCATCGTCGTGGCTGCGTTCTACGGCATTTTTGTCCTGGCGCTCAACACCTCCATTCCCCACCTCTTCTAGGAGAACCCCCGTGGATTTTCTGAATCCCGTGATCAACGGATTTGCCGTTGTCCTGGAGCCGACCAACCTCCTGTACTGCCTGATCGGCGTCGTCATCGGCATGTTGATCGGTGTGCTGCCCGGACTGGGGCCCGCGGCAACCATCGCCATCCTGCTCCCGCTCACCTACAACGTCGAACCTGTCACCGCCATCATTATGCTGGCCGGCATCTTCTACGGGGCACAGTACGGCGGCACCATCACGTCTGTGTTGCTGAAGCTCCCAGGCGAAGCATCGTCGGTGGTCACGGTCTTTGACGGCTACCAGATGGCGAAACAGGGCAAGGCGGGCACCGCACTCGGCCTGGCCTCCATCGGCTCCTTCGTCGGCGGTACGGCCGCCATCATCGGCCTCACTTTCCTGGCGCCGATCGTGGCGAGTTTTGCCCTCGACTTCGGCCCGGCCGAATACTCGGCGCTGGCTCTGCTCGGGATCCTCCTCGTGGCAACCATCAGCAACGGATCCAAGACGAAGGCGCTCATCGCCGCGGCCCTCGGATTGCTCCTCGCCACGGTGGGGCGCGACATCTTTACCGGCGAGAGCCGCTTCACATTCGGAAGCCTGGAGCTTGCTGACGGCATCGACTTCGTCCCGATCGCGATGGGCGTGTTCGGACTTGGCGAAATCCTTTACAACCTCGAGGAACGGCACCGCGCCGCCAAGGCCCCCTCGAAGGTCACCAACGTCTGGCCCTCCCGCGCTGACCTCAAGCAGGCCTCGGGAGCGATCGGCCGGGGCTCGGTCCTTGGCTTCTTCCTGGGAATCCTGCCCGGCGGCGGCGCAACCATTGCCTCGATGGCGTCCTATGCCATGGAGAAAAAGCGGGCCAAGCAGCCTGAACGGTTCGGAAAGGGTGCTCCCGAAGGCGTCGCCGGTCCCGAAACGGCCAACAACGCCGCCGCAACCTCGTCGTTCATCCCCCTGCTCACGCTGGGGATCCCGGCGAACGCCACCATGGCGCTGATGTTCGGTGCACTCCTGATCCAAGGTGTGACGCCCGGTCCCCAGCTCGTCGAAGAGCACCCGGACCTGTTCTGGGGCGTTGTGAATTCCATGTATATCGGCAATATCCTGCTGCTCATCATGAGCCTGCCGCTGGTTGGGCTGTTCGTAAAAATCCTTCGGGTGCGGGCGGCAATTCTTGCCCCCGTCACCGCCCTCATCACTCTGCTGGGCGCGTACACCATCAACAACAGCATGTTCGATGTAACGCTCGTCGTCGTATTCGGCATCATCGGCTACCTCATGAAGAAGTTCGGCTTCGAACCGGGACCGCTGGTGCTGGCCTTCGTCCTCGGGTCCCTTCTGGAAAGCTCCTTGCGCCGGTCCCTGCTCGTGTTCGGCGGGGACCCGACGGGATTCTTCGGCCGCCCGATTTCGGCGACGCTGCTCATCGTCTTCGTGCTGGTCGCAGTTTTCCCGGGCATCCGGACCGTGCTGGCCAAGCGCAAGCCCTCCGCCCCTGGAGTGCCCGCACCTGAACAAATCAAGGAGAAGGTATGAGCATCATTGTCGGTTTCGTCCCCACGCCTGCGGGGGAGGCCGCACTCACGGCCGGCATCGCGGAGGCCTCCCTCCGGAACGAAGACCTCGTCATCGTCAATTCGGCACGCCAGGGCGCACTGGTAGACAAGGCCGTTGCCACCGCCGCGCTTCTTGAGGAGGCGGCCAAACGCGCCGCGGACGCCGGCGTTACGGCCTCGGTGATGCAATCCTCGTATCAGCAAGACTTGGCGGACGAGTTTCTTGACCTCGCCCGGGAGGTCAATGCCTCATTGATTGTCATCGGCCTGCGGCACCGCTCCCAAGTGGGCAAATTCATCATGGGCAGCCATGCCCAGCGCATCCTGATCCAGGCTGACCGTCCGGTTCTCGCCGTGAAGGCCGACGGCGCCGGGCGCTAGGGGGCCACTGCGCGAGGCCCGCGGCAGGGCGGGTCCGAACCACCAGGTTGGGACCCGCCCTGCCGCGCGTCGCCCGGAGAAGTTTGCCGGAACAGCCGGGGGGCCGACGACGGCTGGGGGAGAGAACCCCGGTCTCAGAGGGCTCTCAAGCGTCGCCGACCCCGTTTCGCGCCGGACTACACGGCTCCGGCAAGCAACATGAGACCAGCCCCTTGCCGCGTTCCGCGCAGGCGCCGCCTCCACTACCATTCAACACCCTGCGGGCCGAATCGGGGAGAGGGGATCTGCCGTCCGGTGGGCAGATCCGGCCGACGGGTTTCATCCTTTGCGGGTGACGGCACCCGGCCGCGGCAGCCGTAGCGTGGGGATACTCCCAGGCGAAGCGAAGTGAGCGATGTTAGCCCTGAAGAACCACGCAGCGGTCACATCCGAGTCGCGGGCGCTCATCATCGGCGGCGGGGCCTTTCTCATCCTCGGCGTCGCGGGGCTCCTGCTGGTCGGGCGGGAACCCGTGGCTCTGTCGGGACGGGGTTCGGTGGGCGACATCGCCGCGCTGGGGACGGCGGTCCTCGGCGCCGCGGCAGCAGTGATCGGTTCCCTGCAACGGCGGGGCCCCGAACCATCCCGAGTCCCGGAGGCCGGCCGGACACGCAATATCGTTGACGTCACCGCGCTTGCGCTGGCCCACGCCTCCATCTTCCTGCTTGGCTGGCTGGCGCTGTTCGCCATTTTCCAGCAGGCGTTCGTGGGTGCAGTCCTGTACCCCCTGGCAGGGGCCATCATCGTCGGGACCACGGGAGCCGTCAGTGCCTACACCGCGTACCTCTCCGCGGTCACCATGAACGCCTACCGGCTCGCCGCGCTCCTGGCCGTCTTCCTCGTCGCCGGCATACTCACAAGCATGCTCACCGCAGAGGACCCCCAGTGGTGGCAGGAACACCTCAGTGCCCTCGGGATGACCTCGGATGTCTCCGGGGTGACTTTCAACGTGACACTGATCGTGGCAGGCGTCGTGGTCACCACCCTGGCCGGATACTCGACGAAGACGCTCGCATGGCAGGCAAATACCGCGTCCTCGCGCCGTCGGGTGCGACTGCTGGAAGGCGGCATCGTCCTTATCGGCATTCTGCTCGCCTGTGTGGGCCTGTTCCCCGTCGATGAGCGCTTCGGCCTCCACACGCTGGCCGCCTCCGGAATGGTGCTCGTATTCGGGACGCTCATTGTCCGTATGCGGGCCCTCGTTCCTTCGATGCCTGCGACCTTCAATGCGCTGGGGTTAGTCTTTTTGGCGGTCATTGCTTTTGCCGTCCTGATGTACTTCCCTTTCGGCTACTACAACCTCACCGCGGTGGAGCTCATCGCGGCCTCCCTGGTCTTCGCCTGGCTGATCGTCCTGATCCGAAACCTCGCCGCCGTCGATGCCGACCAGCTCGATGCGAACCCGCCGGCCCGCCGGCAGTTCCAGCGAACGGAGGCCGGGCGCCGCCCTGCTGCCCCCGGGCAGGATAAGTCAACTACCGAGCCCTGATGGGTGGCAGCCACGAGTAGGACGAGGCATGAAGAAATCAGCGCGAAGTCGCTTGTCGGTGGTGCCCCTCGTCGGCCAGCTCCGATCCTATGACCGGACCTGGCTGCGGGGGGATCTGATCGCAGGGCTCACCGTCGCGGCCCTTATCGTTCCCAAGAATCTCGGGTACGCCGGTATCGCGGGGATTCCCCTGCAGAACGGCCTGTATGCCGCGGCAGCCGGCGCCATCGTGTACGGGGTCCTCGGCTCCTGCCGGCAAATTTCGATGGGGCCCAGCTCAGGACTGGCGGCGGTCGCGGCGAGCGCGGTGCTCGCCGCCGGCATCACCAGCGGTGAGGAGGTCGCCTCGTTCGTAGCGGGGATCACTCTGGCCTCCGGCGTCCTGTTTCTGCTTCTCGCTGTGTTGAAGATGGGCTGGATTGCGCAGTTCCTCTCGCGCGCCGTGGTCACCGGGTTCCTCTTCGGCGCGGCAATTGACGTTGTTATCGGGGAACTCCCCAAGCTCACCGGGACCGAGGTCACAGGCTCCAACCCGATCCAGGAACTGCGGTCCTGGCTGGGGACCCTGGGCGAGGCGCAGCAGGCCACGGTGGTCGTCGGCGTGATCGCGCTCGCCGTCGTGTTCGGGCTGCGGGCAATCGCGCCCCGCGTCCCCGGGGCCCTGGTCCTGGTGGTGGGCGGATTGCTGTCGGCGGCGTTGTTCGATCTTGGGGCCAAGGGAGTGGCCCTGGTGGGGGACGTGCCCAGGGGGTTGCCGTCGCTGGAGGTCCCCAACGGTCAACTGATGTGGGAGCACGCAGGCACCGTCGCCATCGCAGCGGTGGCGCTGGTGCTGATCGGCTTTTCCCAGACCGCAGGGGACGCGCGCGCGTTCGCCGCCAAACACCACTACCAGATCGACATCAACCAGGAGACAATTGCCCAGTCGCTCGCCAATACCGCCGCGGGACTGTTTAAGGGGATGCCGGTCTCGACGAGCCTGTCGGCGAGTTCGCTGAATGACCACTCCGGGGCCAAGACGGGGGTAGCGTCACTCACCTCAGGTGTGACCGTTCTGCTCACGCTGCTTGTCCTGGCGCCGCTCTTTTCGATCCTGCCCAAGCCGGTACTGGCAGCCCTCATTATCGAAGCCGTTGTGATGGGCATGATGGACCTGCCGGAGATGCGGCGGCTGGCCCGGGTGCAAAGATTCGACTTCTGGATCGCCGTCGCGGCAGTCGTCGGCACCCTGGTCTTTGGCGTGCTCGCGGGCGTCATGATCGGGATCGGGCTCTCGCTCATCTGGCTGGTCGGGAGGGCTACCCATCCGGAGATGCCCTCCCTCGGCCGCCAACCGGGTACGCAGGTCTTCCGTGAAGCCGACGAGAACCCAGGCGACGAAGTGATTCCCGGCGTCGCGGTGATCCGGTTCGACGGCGGCCTCTTTTTCGCCACCGCGGACGCCCTGGAAGATCGCCTGCGTGAGGTGATTCACTCAACGCCGGGGCTCACCGGAATTGTTCTCGAATGCGGCGGGATCAACTTCGTCGACTCCCAGGGCACGGCAAAGATGGCGGAGATCGCGGACCTCGCCCACGAGTCGGACGTCACCCTGCGCCTGGTCCGGCTGAAGCCCGCGGTGCGGGCGACGCTGGAAAGGGATGGCGTGATCGAACGGATCGGCGCGGACATGATCCACGGCAACGTCTTCAGAGCCGTGCAGGCGGAACAGGCGGCAGCCCTGAAGAGGCATGCGGAGGGGCAGGGCTAACAGCCTGCCGGCAAGCTCACCCGTCGGGAATGATTTGCGCCCCACGCCGAACAGCTAGCTTGGGGTCAGCACGCGATAGGTGTCGACCAGTGCCGGATGAGTTGCTGGAAGGCCACTCCAGAGGAGGCGACATGCTTGGTTTGACCATGTACCGGGATGCCACGAGCCCGGAAGGGGACCACGGATGAGCACACCTGTCGGCGGCACCCCGGAAGTGAAGCCGTTCAACGGCAGACTCGCGCTGCTGCTGGCCATGGCGATGTTCGTGCTCGTGGTCGACACCTCGATCATGAACGTCTCGATCTCCGCCGTGGTGAAGGACATCGGCGCGACCGTCAGCGGACTCCAGTCGACGATCGCCCTTGAGGCGCTGGTATCCGCTGCCTTTATCCTGATCGGCGGCAAGATTGGTGACCTCATCGGGCGCAAGCGTGCCTACGTGATCGGTCTTGCCTGCTACGCGGTCGGTGCCCTGTCGATGACGCTGGCCCAGAGCCTTCTCCCGATCATCATCTTCTGGGCGGTGATCGGCGGGTTGGGTGCGTCCCTCCTGCTCCCTGCCATGCAGTCCCTTATCCACGGAAATTTCGAGGGCGAGGCCCAGCACCGGGTCTATGCAATGGTCGGAGCCTCGGCAGCGATCGCCGCCGCCGTCGGGCCTTTGCTCGGCGGTTTCATCACCACGTTCCTGTCCTGGCGCGTCGCCTTCCTGCTAGAGGCCCTCATCATCGCGGTCGTACTCTCAGGCATCAAGCTCGTTCGCGACGTACCATACACCGGGCCCCGGGAGCTGGATATCTTCGGTTCCATTCTGTCCATCGTGGGTATGGGCGGAGTGGTGCTAGGCATTCTGGTCTGGCAGGAAGGCGGCGAATCGGTGGCCGCACTCCTGGCCGTGGGCGCGGTCGGACTGGGCGGCCTGGTCTACTGGCTCGTTCAGCGCAAACGCCGTAACAAGCCGACGCTGCTGGACCCGGACCTGTTCCAGTCGAAAACCTTCCGCTTTGGTGCCACGGGCCAAATGCTCCAGCAGATCGCTCTGGGCGGCACCATGATCGTGCTGCCCATCTACCTTCAGATGGTGCTCGGATACAACGCGATGCAGTCAGGGCTGTCGATCGCCCCGCTCTCTCTCACCATGTTCGCGGTCGCCATGATCGCCGGGAAGAGGGCCGGGACGCGGCGCCCGGCCAGTCTCATCCGGTGGGGCTTCCTGCTCCTGATCGTGGGTTTGGTGGTGCTGGTCCCGATCGTGCCGCGCGCGGACTCCGGCTGGTGGCTCCTGATCCCGCTAATCATCTCAGGCGGTGGCCTGGGGCTGCTGGTATCCCAGCTCAACAACTACACCCTGTCCCCAATTTCGGACGAGCGGGTCAGCGAGGCCGCCAGCGTGAACTCGGCGGCGGGATCGTTCGGTTTGTCCTTCGGACTCGCGTTCGCCGGCGGCATCATGCTGGCATCGCTCTCGACCATCTTCATCGGCTTGTCCAATTCCAGCACCGTCCTTCCGCCCGCCGAGCAGCAGCAGGTCGCGACGGTACTGGAAAACGACGCCCAATTGATGAGCGACGCGCAACTCCAGGAACAGCTCGCCGGCCAACCGGAGGATATCCAGAACGAAATTCTCCGCATCAACACGGAGGCACGGCCCTTGGCCCTCCAGATTGCCCTGCTGGTTCCCATCCTGGCCGGGCTCAGCGGGCTGGTCACTTCTTTCCGCATGATGCGGCTGCCTGATCCCAGACCCTCCGGCACCGGCGAAGGCGCGATTTTGGGATAAGCGTCGCAGCACGCTTTTCCCGACCGGGGATTTCACCCCCAGTGGATGAGGAATACCACGGGGCGCCCGGCAGACAATGTTTTTACCGGCCGGTGTGGTCAGGCCGCCAGGCGATGACCGAGACCTGTAACTAACTCCATTCCCACCCATGGCCGCGTACGCGTACAAAGCCAATAACTGAAAGTAGGGAAGTTAAATGAGTTTCTGGGAGAACTTTTGGGATATCTTCTGGTGGTTTATTTGCGTGTACGCATTCTTCGCTTTCCTGTATGCGCTGTGGATCGTCATCGGTGACATTTTTCGCGACCAGCAGCTGAACGGCTGGTTGAAGGCCGTCTGGATTGTTTTCCTGGCCTTCGTGCCGTTCCTGAGCCTGCTCGTGTACCTGATTGCCCGCGGTAAGGGCATGACTGAGCGGGCGATGGAACGGGCCCGCCAAAACCAGGAGGCCGCCGATGCGTACATCCGCCAGGTCGCGACGTCGAGCCCAACGGAGGAGATCTCCAAGGCCAAGGCTCTCCTGGACGCCGGGACGATCAGCGCGGACGAGTTCGCCAAGATCAAGAGCAGCGCGCTGGTCTGACAGCGGGTTGGCGTAGCACCACGTGGAGCAGGAGCGTCCCGGCGGTCATCGCCGGGACGCTCCTGCGCGCCACGACAGTTCGCGCCGTCAGCTTCTGCGCGGTCAGCCTTGAACTTGTACGTTCAGAGCTGGGCAACGGTGTAGAAGACAATGAACAATCCGATTGCCAGCGTCGTGATCGCCGCAATGATGCGTCCGTTGTGCTGCATCCACGTGTAGATGGCGGTCAGGGGCACTTCGGCCCGCTCGGGGGAGTGCAGCCATACGGCGATAGGTACGACGACGGCGGACTGGGTGACGGCGGCATAAGCCAACACGAAGAGTGTTCCCTGGAGCAGCGGCGGTTCCCGGAGACTGATCAGCGCACCGGCGGTCACACCGAGCAGGATCGCCTTGGGGCGCAGATTCATGCCCAGTCCCAGGACCACGAATTCCCAGGGCCTGGCCGACTGGAACCGCGTTCGGAGTTTCCCCAGCACGGCACTGTCGGCCTGGTCACTGCGCCGGAACAGGTATGCCGCGTAGCCGATGAGAAAGACACCGATCAACAGGCCGAGCGACGTCAGGAGGGTGTCCTGACCGAGCTGCCGCCGTACGGGCAGGAAGTGCAACCCGACAGCGGAAAGGCCGACAAGCGCGACCGAACCGGTGAGGCTGCCAATCAGGAAAGGCAGGGCCCCGCGGCGTGGATTGGGGGAGAGCAGGATCATGATGGTGATGCTCACGGGGACGGTGCTGATCGCCCCGGCGAGGGCGAACAGCGCCAGATTGGTGACGAGGCTCAGCACGTGGCAGTCACCTTGCCTGGGCAGCACGCCGACGGCATCTCATGCCTTCGGGGTGCTGCCGTCGTCTGGGCTGTCCGGTCCCCGCCGAGCCCTGCGGGCGCGGATCGCGTCGTCTTCCTGTTTGAGGAGAACTTCGAGGTCCTTCTTGTCACCCGTCAAGGGACGCCACCAGGCGACGGACGGGTCTGAGTCGAGAAGGATCGTGCGGACAAGGAGTGTCAGGGGCACGGCCAGGATGGCACCGACAGGGCCCAGGACGACGGCCCAAAACAACACGGAGATGAAGGTTAACGTCTCACTGAGGGCAACTGCGTTCCCCACGTATCTCGGCTGAATGATGGACTGTACAATGCTGTTGATCCCGCCGTAGATGACGATGACAGCAAGGACGGTCGGCCATCCGCCGGTGAGAAATCCAAAAAACAGCGGCGGGATTATCGCGATGAAGTAGCCAATGTTGGGGATGAAGCTGCAAATGAAGGACAGCAACCCCCAAAGCAGCGCGCCCGGGACCTGCAGGACGACCAGGACGAGCCAGTTGAAGATACCCTGGGCTACTCCGAGGACAGTGGTGGCGATCATGTACCGGCGAACGCCGACTGCAAAGCCGTTGAATGCGGTGACCAGGGCCGGCCGGTGAAACTGCAGGTGGGTCAGTAGGGCAGGGATGCTTGATCCGTCCACCGCCATCAGGATGAGCAACGTCAGGATGATCACGAGGCTGCCAGCAAGGCTTGCGATGTTCCCGAGGAGGCCTCCGAGGAACCCGATGATGCGGCCGGGAGTCAGCCCCTCCAGGACTGTCTGCGTCTGTTCTGGGCCGAATCCAATAGACTGCAGCATCTGGGCGATGGAGTCACCCAGCTGCTCCATCTGGGGAGCGAACTGCGGCAACAGCGCGGAGAACTGTGCAAGTGAGGCAACCAGGACTGCGGTGAATCCCGTCAGCAGGGCGAAGACGGCCGCGATGGTGGTTCCTGTGGCGATTCCCCGGGGCACCCCGCGACCTTGCATCCAGCGCCGCAGCGGGTGGACGCAGAGTGTGAGCACAAAGGCGAAGAACATGGGGGTGACGATCCCTCGCACCGCGGCAAGGCCGAAAGCGACGACAGCGGCGCCGGCCAGGGCGAGCAGGATGATGACCGAGCGGGGAAGTGCAGGCCGCGGGCCGGACTCCGATGGTTCCTGCCCCATTGAGCCCTCCTTCATTGGCCTTGGAAACTTGGCCGCCACGTCGTCGAGGCGGTCGTTCAGGGCGGCGTCGAGCCTGCCTGCCCGTGCCCGGGTCGACGCAGGGGCAGATGCACAGCGAGACCTTGGTTGTGTCAGCTGGTGACCCTCGCCTTGATCCTTTCGAATTCGTCAGCGCTGATGGTGCCGGCGTCCAGTAGGGACTTGGCTTTGGCGATTTCGTCGCTCGGGCTCGTGCTCGTGACACTGCGGATATAGGAATCTGCGGATTCCTGGTCCCGCTGTGCCCGTTCCCTGGACCGCTCGGCTATACCCTTGCCACGGGCAACCATGTACACCAGCAGCGTCAGGAAGGGCAGGAAGGCCAGGAAGACAATCCAGACGGCCTTCCACCAGCCGCTGAGCTCGCGATCGCGAAACAGGTCGGCAATGACGATCCACAGCGCATACAGGAATGCGAAAAATGCATAAACGATGAAGAACCACCAGAAGATGTCCCAAAAGTTTTCCCAGAAACTCATTTGGATGCCCTACTTTCATTTGATGCGGCGTTGCCCGTGAACGCGGCGTTGGAAGGATGTGAGGCGGACGTCAGGTCCACCGGAGAAGTCCGGACCTAGCACTTAGCCTCCGTCACGAGGTCGCTCAGCGCGCCCTGGAAGTTCGCGGCTTCGTCCCGCAGGGAGTCGGCTGCTTCGGCCAGGGTGGCGTCGTCGGGAACGTCGTTGACTGCGGCCGCGAACCTGTCGTGGGCCGCCACAACTGCGTCCACGCGCCCTTTGGCCACGTTTCCAATCTCCTTGACCAGTGCGTCATAGCTCGCGACAACCTGATCCCGGGCGGCACGGACCTGCTCCACGGTGGCACCTGCTGTGACGGTGTCCTTGAACGCAGTGAGCGCGTCGGCAAGGGCGTCGGCGGCAGTGCAGACCGGGGAAACTGTCGGTTGTGGGCTGGCGGTGCTCACCTGCGGGCTGGACGTGCTGGCCGGGGGACTGGTGGTGCTGCAGCCGGTCAGCAGCGCGACCGCCACGCCCAGCGCGATGAATCGCGCGAGTGCGGGTTGTGGTCTCGACATGGGAGGCCTTTCTCGGGGCGTTCCCCTGGCAGCCCAATCACTGGCAGGTAGAACCATCGTTAGCCCGGAGCAGGGCGTATGAATCACCCGCAGGGAGTGATATGGGCGGGTGCTGCGGCAAGGTTCGGCCCCACGACGTGTGCTTTCTGATCCGCTTCTCCCAGCCTGGCCGAAGTGTGCGGGATCCAGGCCGGTGGACCTTTCCGGCGTGGCAGGGATTGTGGGAAGATGCGGGCATTCCACGGATGCGATGGCATGCCCCTGCCGGGGTTTCCGGCGGGCAGTGCGTTTGGCGTGACGGCGGAACCCAAACAATTCGGCTGGGAGGAAGATAGATGACTTTCTGGGATTTCTTTTGGCTCATGATTTCGTTTGTTCTCTACGTTTCGTACCTGGTGGTTCTCGTTCTGATCGTCAAAGACCTATTCGCTGATTCCAACCGCTCTGGGTGGAGCAAAGCCATCTGGGTGCTCGTCCTGATCTTTCTCCCGGTCTTCGGCGGCCTGGCGTATCTGATAGCCCACGGGCAGTCCATGTCGCTGCGGCAGGCCGCCCGGACTGATGCGGCCAGGGATGATTTCGACGGCTACCTCCGCAGAACGGCCGGAACCAACCCTGCGGAACAGATCGCCCAGGCCAAGACCCTGATGGACGATGGCACCCTGACTGCGGAGGAATTCACTGCGCTCAAGCAACGCGTGCTGCGCCAGTAGTGCTGCGCCAGTAACCGGACCGCTGTGCGGGTGGTTCACCCGCGGGAGATGATGTGCCGGCTCGAAACCGGTGATGGAATCGTGGTGATTCCTGAGGAGAAGGAGAATGACATGTGCCGTTGGCTCGCATATTCGGGTTCGCCCGTGAATCTGGAAGAGCTGCTCTATAAGCCCGCTAACTCGCTCGTGATTCAGAGTAAACACTCGCGTATGGGGGTGGAGACCACCAATGGGGACGGCTTCGGCGTGGGCTGGTACGGAACCTCCCCGGAACCCGGAGTTTTCCACAGCACGGAACCCGCGTGGCATGACCGCAACCTGCGCGAGCTCGCAGCGCAGGCATCCTCCCGCCGCGTCTTCGCGCACATCCGGGCAACCACCGGCAGCGCGGTGCAACAGACGAACTGCCATCCCTTCCGGCACGGCCGCTGGCTCTGGATGCACAACGGGCTCATCACGGATTTTCCGGCTGTGAAGCGCGAGCTGGCCATGGCCGTCGAGCCTGGGCTGTATCCCGAGATCGAGGGATCAACGGACTCCGAAATGTTCTTCTACCTCGCGCTCACCTTCGGACTGGAACAGGACCCCCGCGGGGCGGTCGCTGCAGCGGTTGGGCTGATCGAAGACACCGGACGGCGCCACGGCATCGAACATCCCATCCAGATGACCGTGGCAACTACCGACGGCGACACCACCTGGGCGTTCCGCTACTCCAGCGAACGCCACTCCAGGTCGCTCTTCCACAACACTGACATCGCCACGCTCCGCGCCCAGTACCCGGACAATCCGGTGCTTCAGGAGCTCGCGGACAATGCCCGCTTGGTCGTCTCCGAGCCTCTGGGGGACCTCCGCGGCG
Source organism: Arthrobacter ginsengisoli (assembly GCF_031456935.1). NCBI lineage: Bacteria > Bacillati > Actinomycetota > Actinomycetes > Micrococcales > Micrococcaceae > Arthrobacter > Arthrobacter ginsengisoli. The sequence goes on from NZ_JAVDVQ010000007.1 coordinate 78,738, forward strand.
CGTGGCGGGAAGTACCGGATGCCACCTGCGTTGTGGTGCACGGGGGCGGCGAAGACCTATTCCCGTTTTCGCCCTCAGTGTCCTAGCGCCAGCGCCACGGCCTTCATGGGAGCGGACGTGTTGGATTCGGCTCCGCCGGGGTACCGCCCGTCACGGGCTCGGCGGCATGCCCAGCGGCTACGGCAGGCCGGCACAGGAGCTCGATAAGGAGAATTGCCAGACCGGCCAGGACTGCCGTCCAGATGGCCACAGCCGCCGTCGGGTACTGCCAGAGGATAAGGACCAGCACCGCGACGCCCACGATGGCGGCCTCCAGGATTCGCCGGAAGCGGGCCAGCCAGTGTTGCCACGGTTTGGCTTGTCCGCCGCCGACCTTCCCGGTCAGGTAATCTCCGGTCCGCGCCAATCCCTGCCGGACATATTCAGCAGGGCGCGAATGGCCGCTAAGGAATGCGGCCAGGGCCATCAGCAAAGCCACCACGAATACAAATCGAATGCCGCTCCGGAGTGGCGTCAGCAGGGTATCAACGAGTGTTTGAGCCGCCGCGGGGGAGACACTGGCCGACGGGATCGTGCCGAGGAATATGTCCAGCCCAATGGCCAGGCCGAGGGCCAGCAAGGCCATCGCCACTGCTATCCCCAACCCGACTCTGCTTGTCGTGCGACGCCTCCAGCCTCGCGGCGCCACCGCAATGGCACCCAAGGCGCTTAGCACGGTCATCCAGGCCAGGATTGGCGCGGTCCGGTCCAGCGTACTGATTGCCGCGGCGGCCCTGGCCAGTTCCGGTGATTGCAACAGCGTAATCTGGGCGTCAACTTCAGGAATCCTCGAGGCGATGCCCACCCCTTGCTCGACAAGGAGAGTCTTGACCCGGGCAATGATCTCCTTGGTGGAGATCGTTACAGTACCGCTTTGGTCAATACTGACGGTGCCGCCCGTGTTTCCCGTAGCAAGGTTGACGAGCCCCTGGTGCGCCACCCGGTTGACCTGGATCCAGAGGTCCTGGAACTGCGGACTCGCCACGAATTTGGAGACAGCGGTGTGGATCAGGGACTTGGTCTGCTCCGCGATGGCGGGTGCCAGCCCGGTGATCACCGCGGCGGCACGGGGTGCGACGGTTCCGAGTTCAACCATCGCCGCCCGAGTGATCCCTTCGATGTCCGCTGCGTCGGTGATCTGCGTGGTGACCTTGTTGGCGATCTCCGCCTGGATCGCCGGGTCTGAGGCCAGCGGTGCGACTGTTGCAACGTAGCGGTCAGTGTCGAGGACTTCGCTGCGCAGGTACAGGGCAGGCACTGCGGCGCAGGCCAGGACGGCGGTCAGCACCACCAGGACAACCGCAACAACCCGGCGGGCCATGCTCCGTTCAGGTCCTGCGGGTTTAAGGCTGGCCCTTTGGGCATCGTCTCTTTCGAGCTGAAGGCGGGCGACTTCGGCGCGCAAGCGCAGTATTTCGTTGTGTTCCGTGCTGCCGGGGCCGCTGGCGTCGTCATGGAGTGACATGAGGGCGCTCCGCCTGGATAGGGTCTCGTCGTGCGGACTCCACATTCGGGCCCTCGTGGGCCGGACGGGCCGGTGCAGCCCCCAGCGCCGGGACAGAAGCGAGACTGTTGGATCGCAACACGCGAACCACCTCCAAGGTCTGGTTTCGGGTAAGAGTGACTGGTTTCCCAGACGGGCATCACATCAGGAGCCGGGATTTCGCTGCGGTGAATTCGTCGTCGGTGAGGAGGCCGGCGTTGCGCAGATCGGCCAGTCGCGAGAGCTGGTCGGCCAGCTGGCCTCCGTCTTTCGGCGCGGGTGGGTCGGCCGGAGTCGGCCGGCGCGCGGGAGCATGCGGGGCCGGGGCGTCGCGGATCGTCGGTTCTTGGTTCGGTCCCGCCGCCCGGCGTTTGTTGGTGTTGGCCCTCACCTGTGCCGTGCCCGAAATGCCGGTCGTTTGAGCGACCGTTCCGAGCAGCCCGGGCCGGCCGCCTCTGGCAAATGGCATGGGAGGTTCCTTCCGTCCATGTATCACGTCAGGTTGTTGCGACGCCGTCCGCTTCGATGGCCACGACAGCCTCTTCCTGGGGGATCCTGGCCTGCAGCGCGGTAACACCGCCTGAGCGACGTACTTCTTCTGAAAGCCGCTGCGCCCAGCGGTGTTCGAGAACAGCGACCAGCGCTATTTCGTTGTGCCCGATCGCTTCCGCCGCCAACTCAAGGTCGGAGTCGTTGAGCAGAGTCAGCGGCCGGGAATCGGGGATCATGCTGGACCATGCCGCAGGCAGATCATCCTGCAGGTCGCGGACGTGAACCACGCCCTCTCCATCCCTGCTCACGAGGGCAAAATCTGCCAGGGCCACCGCACCAGACTTGACCGTCTCGCTGAGCGCTTTGATAACGGTCGCGTCGATGGCTGGTTTTGGAAAGGCACAGATAATCACTTCCAATGGGCCGATCTTCATGTGAACTCCTGTTCCCCCGTCTGTTCCCCCGTCGGCAGTCGTGACAATCTTCATTGTCCGGGCGGAACGCCGGCCCAGCCCCACCCGCCTAGGGTGATCTGTTGGTCCGGCACGTGGAAACACACTTGCGGCGGGAACGGCGCCCGGGGACGGCGCATCCGGTGTCCAGGGCAGCGCTCACCCCTTTCGGGTGAGCATCCCGGCTGCGCTCCGGCACGAAAGGCATGGCCGCGTCCGCGTGAAGGCAGCAGGGAAAGCGTGCCGGTGACTACCCGCGAAGCCGCCGCCCTGCCGCAAAGAAGGCGACCTTTGCGACCATGACTAGGGCACCCATCCCAGCGATCATCTGGACCGTCACGACTCCCCGCGCGAGCTGGCTCACGGGCGTAATATCCCCGAACCCGACGGTGGCAAATGTGACCGTCGTAAAATACAGGGCGTCGAGCCTTGTTAAGGGTTCGGTAAAGGCCGCAGGGTCGGTGGTGGCCATGGATGTGTAGAGCAAAGCGAAGAGACACAGAAACATCAGGACGGTCTCGACGACGGCTTCGGCGGCCCGGACCTGGGGTACCTCCGCCGCGGTGATCAAGCGCAATTGAAGGGCCAGGGCGCTCAGAAATACGAGCAGGACGGCCACGAGGCGGATCCACGCCGCCGCAGGATTGTCCTCGTTGAATCCGCCTACTGGAATGGCGAAGAAGAGAAAGAGGATTATCGCCAGAAATGCAGCCAGGCGGAATGCCGTGATTATTACGACGTGACGCCTGGCTGCCCTATCGAGCTGACGGACAAAGACCGGATCTTTCCGGGTACCCTGCTTTGCGGCCATGACTGATGTTACTCCCGCGCAGATTCTTCTCCCGGGCCGCGGCAACCGTGCCTGCGAGCCGGACATTCCGGCGTCCGGGAGGCAGGCACAAGGACCTAATGACCCTATTGGACCGAAATGCACGTCCCTAGGATAAATCGCGTGGGACAATCTAAAACTCCCGGCCGAGTGCCTGGCCCGCAATTCAGAATCCGGCCACCACTGCGCGGCCTGGGGGCCTTGGAGCGCCCGCGTCTGGAAGACGCCCTGACGGCGGCCGCTGATTCCCACCGGGTGACTGTCGTGGCAGCGCCGGCCGGCTATGGCAAGTCCACGCTGCTGGGCGACTGGGTTCGAAATTGCGATTTGCCCTGTGCCTGGTTGTCGCTGGACCGTTTCGACACTCAGCCAGCACGGCTCTTTCACGGGGTCGTCGGGGCAATTCAGGCCGCGGCAAGCCAGCTTCCCATGCCCGGCAACAACGCCCTGGTGGCCCTGGACCGGAATCTTGCCCACGACCGTGCGTCCTCCTACGACCTTCTGCTGGGGGCCCTGGAGCAACTCACCGAGCCGATTGGGCTGGTCATCGACGACGTCCACTTGGCCGGGCCGGGACTGTCCACCGGAATCGTCGGAGTGCTCGCCGCCTCGGCCCCTCCAACATTGCGGCTGGTCCTCTCCGGACGGGGTCATCCTCCCATCCAGTTGGAGAGGCTCCGGTACGGGGAGGGCCTTGGCGAGATTGGCGCCGCGGAACTCGCCTTCACGACGGCGGAAGTCGCCCAGTTCGCTTGTTCGCTGGGGCAGGACGCAGAGTTCGATGCCGGATCGCTCTGGATGCTGACAGCAGGATGGCCGGTGGCCGTCCACGCGAGCCTCAGCTCCCTGGCGCCGGCCGGCAACTTGCCCGGCCGGATCACCACTATCGTGCCAGCCAACCTACCCCTCGCCGATTACATCGCCGAGGAGATCCTTGACCAGTTGGACACGTCGCTTGCGGACTTCGTCCTTCGCGCCACGACGTCCGAGTGGCTTGGGCGCCGACTCGCCGTCGAGCTGCAAGGCAGGCCCGACGGCGGCATGCTGCTTGAGGCGTGCCTGCGCAACGGTCTGTTCATCGAGGAACACCAATACGGCGGCGGCGAATCCCAGTACCGTTGGCACTCGCTGTTTGCAGCGCAGTGCCGGCGAATTCTGGAGCGGAGGGACCCTCTTCTTGCCGAAAGTCTGCACGGCGTTGCTGCGCGCTATTACCAGGATGCCGACGTGAGTGAAAGCGTCGCGCACGCGCTTCAGGGTCGTGCGCCCGGACTGGCTGTCGCCTCGCTAGGCAAACACTGGCTTGAATTCTTGCTGCAGCATGGAGCCCAAGCCCTCGAGAAGATGTGCCGGGAGTTGCCGGCTCCGTGGGGCGACGACCCTGAGGTCTTGATGATCAGGTCCGTCTGCCGTGGCCTGGACGACGACGGCGCGGCCGCCTCGGAACTCACTCAGCTTGCCCTGGCGCGTACCTCGGTGCTTGATGAAGTACGCCGAGGGAAGCTCGACCAATTCCGGGCGCTCTTCGAACCGTCCCCGGCCAGCGGAGCTGTCGTTTTGCGCGGCCCGGCCGCCGACTTCGGGTCACTCGCCAACGTTGCCGCCGACGGTAATTCCGGCAGTTCCTCAGGCCTGTTCCTGGCCGCCCAGGCGGAGTTCCGTTTGCACCGAATCGCGGACCAAGCAACCGTCCTGCTGCAATCGGCCACGGCCGCCGGCGCCGAAAAGCAGCTGGAGGCAGTGGAAGTGTGCGCCGATGCGGAACTCGCGTTGGCATTCGCAGCAGCGGGAGACCTTACGACCGCCGACGAACAGGCGACGCGGGCGCTGGAGACGGCAGACGGGCTCGGCTGGAGCTCGCAGGACAAGATGGCGGCGGCCTGGCTGGCGCGCGGGATTGCCTTCTACTGGAGGGACGAGTTGAAGGGGGCCCGCGCCCACCTTGCAAAAGCCCAGCGACTTGGGGGCCGGCTGTTCCCGCTCGGACCGCTCAGCGTCGTCTACCGGGTCCTGGTTGACTGTGCCACCGGTGATCTATCCCATCTTGCGGATTCCGGCGCGGCGCTGGAGACCTTCCATGACCGGGGGCTGTACGGAGCGTCGTGGAACGCATTCCACACCATAGCCAGGGCGAAGATTTCCGAAGCAAGGGGCGACCTCGACGGCGCCCTCACCATTGTCCAGCCTCTCGGGGCCGGCGGGCATGCCCCCCTGGTCGACACGCTCCTGGCGGAACTCCTGCGGCGAGGAGGGGAAGCTGACGCCGCGCAACTCTGTGCCCAGGCATTGTCTGGCCGACATCACAACCGTTATCTCGACACGAGCCTGAGTCTGACGGAAGCGCTCCTTGCCCACGGGAACGGGGATGAGGCGATGGTCCACGAGCGGATAGAACATGCGGTCTATCTGGCCGAGCCCCAGTCCGTCCTGCTTCCTTTCGCGGAGCGAAGAGACGAACTGGCGGAACTACTGATCCGGCACGCCGTCTGGGGCACCACGCATGAGGCGTTCATTGCAGCCCGGATGGCTCGCCATGCGCAAAGTCATCCACACCTCCGGACACGATCCTATTGGACCCTGACCGACCGCGAGCGTGAGGTTCTGGCCTACATGCGCTCAGTAATGACAGCGGCCGAGATTGCCGATGCACTCTTCATTTCCGTCAACACCGTCAAGACGCACGAACGGTCCATCTACCGCAAACTCGGCGCGGCGGGACGGCGCGATGCCCTCAAAACGGCTGCCGAACGCGGGATCGTCTGAACCTGTCCGGGCACCACCGGGATTTCATCCGCAGCGGGTGAGGCCCGCGGCCGGCTGCCCGCCGACACTGGTTAAGCCTGCCACTGGTCGGGCTGGGGGACAGTCCATCCCGGAGAGGAACCTCGACATGTCAACGCCGCACTCGGTGTCAACTTCCGACGTCCGCCGTCGGACGCGACTAATTGAAAGCAGCGAATTGAAATGAGTTTCTGGGAAAACTTCTGGGATATCTTCTGGTGGTTCTTCACCGCGTGTGTCTTCTTTGCCTACTTGTTTGGCGTATTCGCGATCATCGGCGACATCTTTCGAGACCACGGTCTGAACGGCTGGTGGAAGGCCGTCTGGATCTTCTTCCTCTGCTTCGTGCCTCTCCTGAGCCTGCTGGTGTACCTGGCTGCCCGCGGTGACGGCATGGCCGAGCGGTCGGTGGAACGTGCCCGGCGTGACCAGGACGCCGCCGACTCGTATATCCGCAAGGTCGCAACGGCGAACCCGACCGAGGAGATCTCCAAAGCCAAGGCTCTGCTGGACGCTGGAACAATCAGCCCTGAAGAGTTTGAAAAAATCAAGGGCCGGGTGCTGGTCTGAAAGCGCCCGAGGTCCTCCCAAACCGGTTGCCGGACGTCGTGCCCGTCCGAAGTGCCGCAGGTTAGCTGTGCGAGATTTCCTCCAGCGCCCGGAAACGATTGCGGCCCTCCTGCTGGCCACCCATATCTTCCTCGTGGCCGTCGCAGCCGTCCTCGTCTCGATGAACCGCCGCCCTTCCTCTGCAATTGCGTGGGTTCTCGCCATAATATTCATACCGATACTCGGTGCCATTGTGTTCTTTTTTGTCGGGTACTCGAAACTGCCCAAGGCCCGCCGGGACAAACAGCGGGAGGTCAATAGCCTGGTCCTGTCCCGGACCGAGGGAAGCCCGTTGGTCAGCCAGGGCCAGGACTGGCCGGAGTGGCTGCATTCCGCGGTGGCGTTGAACAACAACCTGGGGGCGCTCCCCATGGTCAAAGGCAACAGCGCGGAGCTCCTGCCCGAGTACAACGGCGCCTTCGATGTCATGATCGCCGAGATCGATTCGGCGACGAGTTACGTGCACGTGGAGTTCTACATTCTGGCGCTTGATGCCACCACGGCCCCGTTTTTCCAGGCACTGGAGAGGGCCACGGGACGGGGCGTTGCCGTCAGAGTGCTCTCCGATCACCTGTCCGGGCTGATGTTTCCGCGCCGGAAAGAAACCCTGGCGCTTCTCCAGGACATCGGCGCTGAATATCACCCGATGTTGCCGGTGCGGCCGTTCCGGGGCGAATGGCAGCGGCCGGACCTTCGGAATCACCGAAAGATCGTCGTCGTCGATGGCCGGGTGGGGTTCACCGGCTCGCAGAACCTCATCGATGCCAGTTACAACAAGAAGGGCAACCTGAAGCGCGGACTCATGTGGCACGAGTTGATGATGCGCATTGAAGGCCCTGTGGTCCGCGAGCTCGATGCGGTATTCGCGACGGACTGGTACAGCGAGACGGGTGTCCTGCTGGCGCTGGAATCGAGCCCCGGAGTCCCAGGCCAGGGTTCTGCCTTCATCGATGCCCAGGTCCTGCCCAGCGGTCCCAGCTTCGACAACGAAAACAATCTCAAGCTCTACGCCACGCTCATCCACAAAGCCGAACGCCGGGTCAGCATCACTAGCCCCTACTTCGTTCCGGACGAATCTATCCTGTTGGCTATTGTCACGGCCGCCGGGCGGGGGCTAAGTGTCGAGCTCTTCGTTTCCGAGGTCGGAGACCAGAGCCTTGTTTATCACGCGCAGCGGTCCTATTACGAGGCGCTGCTCCGCGCTGGCGTCAGGATCTACCTGTACCGGGCCCCGAAGGTGCTGCACTCGAAGCATTTCACCATCGATGAAGAGGTCGCGGTGATCGGCTCCAGCAACATGGATGTTCGCTCGTTCAGCCTCAACATGGAAGTATCCGTGCTGGTGCACGGAAGATGGTTCGTGGACGCCATTCGCGGGATTGAAGACGAGAACCGCGTGAACAGCCGCGAACTGCGGCTCGAGGACTGGCTGCGGAGACCCGTCGCCCAAAAAGCGTTCGACAACCTGGCGCGCCTCACCGCATCACTCCAATAGCGCCGTGCCGCGGGTCCGCGGCATACCGGACCCTCGGCAGACCACAGCCGCGCGTGGACGTCACATCACTTGCATCGTGAACCAAGCACAGTTACGGTTAACTTGAATCTTCAAGTAATGCCCCCTTGATTGGACCACACATGCACGCACCTCTTTTGGACCTGAGATGACCGTACTGTCCGAGTCATCAGCGCCGCTCCTGGCGACCGCGCCGGCTACCGTCCGCAGCCAGGTCACCGTTCCACTGCGTTTTCCGGACGGTTTCACCACCACGGCCGAGGTGTTGACGTTCCGGGGGCTGGCCGACGGCAAAGAACACTTGCTGCTCGCATTGGGCGAGTGGGAGCAGGCGCTGCTGCATCCGGGCCCCGCCGGCCCGGGGGCTCTGGTCAGGCTGCATAGTGAATGCCTCACCGGGGACGTGTTCGGCAGCGAGCGCTGTGACTGCGGACCGCAACTGCGGGAGGCGGTCGAGCGGATAGCCGACGCCGGCGGGTTCCTCCTCTACCTCCGCCAGGAGGGTCGTGGCATCGGCCTGTACTCGAAGCTTGATGCCTATGCCCTTCAGGATGCCGGTCTGGACACCTACGAAGCGAACCTGGCCCTCGGCCACGGCGAGGACGAGCGGGAATACGAGGCCGCCGCGCAGATGCTGGGGGCCCTCGGCGCGATTACGGTCCGCCTGCTGAGCAACAATCCGGACAAGGCTGCCCAGCTTACCGCCCTTGGCATCGATGTCACTGAACAGCTCCCCACCGGGGTGCACTTGTCCCCGGCCAACCACCGCTACCTCGCGGCGAAACGCGACCATACCGGCCATACCCTTGACCTGACCGCCGGTGTCGCAGCCGGGCCCGACGCCGCACCCGAGGCCGACGCCCGCGAAGGCATTCCTGCCGGCGGGGGCGCACGCGCGATGAACCCGGCGACGAACGTCGCGTTGCCCACTCATGACGACATGCTCAGCCGTATCGACGGTCTCATTCCCCGGCTGCGGGAGCGGGCCGAGGAAACGGAAAATATCCGCCGGATCCCTACGTCAACGATGGAGGAACTGAAGAATGCCGGAGTTTTCCATTTGCTGGCTCCGAAGGCTGCCGGCGGATTTGGCATGGGCGTCGAGACCTACGCGGAGTCCGTCCGCCGGCTTGCCCGCGGCTGCGCCTCCACGGCCTGGACCGTTGGTCATCTGATCGAGCACGTCTGGATGCTGGCGCGGTGGCCGCAGGACGTTCAGGACGAAGTCTTCGCGAACGGTCCCACTCCCATGGCGGCCGCCACCGGCGCGCCGGTGGGGGCAGCCGAGAAAGTCCCGGGAGGCTATGTCATTTCGGGCCGGTGGAGCTTCGCCTCCGGCGTGATGCACTCCGGGTGGGTCCTGTTGGCGGCGCAGCATGACTCCACGCGGCTGCAGTGCCTTGTCCCGATTTCCGACGTCGAACTGCTGGACGTGTGGCACACGGCAGGGTTGCGGGGGACGGGAAGCAATGACATCCGGACCGAGCGGCTCTTTGTTCCCGAGTACCGAACGCTGGACTGGGCGTTGCTGGGGGCAGCGGACAATCCTGGCAGCCTGATCCATTCGGATCCCATCATCCATACGCCCATGGCCACGCTGCTGAACCTGGTGGCACCGGCCGCCGCCCTGGGCGCCGCCGAGCACGCCGTCGAACTGTTCCGCACGGGGATGCTGGTGCGCAAGGTCAAAAACACCGTGGAGAACCGCCAGGCGGATTCGCCGCTCGCACAGGCCCGTTACGCGCAGGCGCACGGGCTCGTGGTCACGGCACGGTTGCAGTGGGACGAGGCGATCAGGGTTGTTTCCGCCGCCTATCAGCGTCAGCCTGCAGCGTTGACGGAGGAGGAACGTGCCCGGCATCGGCTCTCGCTCGCCCTCAGCGGGGAGGCTTCGGCTGAGGCGGTCCGTCTGGTCATGGCGGGATCAGGCGGAAGTGCGCACCGGCTTTCGCACCCGCTTCAGCGGATCCAACGCGACGTCAACGTTCTTCTCAACCACCCAACCCTGACGATCGATCCGATCCTGGAGCAGGCAGGCCGCGGCCTGCTGGGTCTCGGGTTTACGATTCCCTCCTTCTGACCGTGCCTGCGGGGGCGGTGGCTGGAGCGTCGCCGCCGGACCTCAGGATTCGCGCCAGGTCCCGGCGTCGTCCGATCCGCACCCCTGGCGGCTGCATTGCCGGGCGCTCACGCGCCAGTCTGGCTGGTTGGAAGCCGTGGAACGCTCATCCTTCCAGATCGGGATCACCCGCGAGCCGCACTCCCGACAAAGTGGCTCGACATGGGCGCGCCTCTGTGCTTTGTTCATCATTCCCCCCAAATAACTCAAAGCCGAATATAGCCATACGTCCAACGAATGTACAAAATACGGTGGATCCGGCATTCTGCCGTCCGGCTCCCCGAACACGTCACCTGCCTGGTTCCTCAGCCGAAAAATTCCCCAGCAAGTGGGAATACTGGAACGGTTCTGTATGTTGAAGTGCTATCCGAACGCAATCCGAAGAAGAGAGAATCACCCCAGTGGCAACCGATTACGACGAAGTACGTTCCGACGTCAAGGAATCGCAGGACAGATCCCTTGAAGCCCTGCAGTCTGCCAATGCTCCGGACGCCCGCAGCGTGGTGAGCGAGCTGGATGAGGCGGATTCGCTGGACGGATCCATTACCCCGGGCGGAGAATTCGTCGCCGAGGAACTGGTCGTCCAGGTCATTCCCCAGGCGGAGGACGAATTTACCTGTTACTCCTGTTTCCTCGTCCGGCACCGCTCCCAAATCGCGCGCGAAAAGAACGGACACTTCTACTGCGTTGACTGCGAGGGCTAAGCCGCTGCTGCGGTCCGGCAGGGCGCATCCGCCGCGGCAGCCACGGCCCGAAACTATGTGAGGGAAACGCTGCGGGCACTACAATCGCCGCATGAACGTGCTGCAGTGGTTGCTGGATTCTGATCCGTCGGTTCGCTGGCAGGCGCTGCGGGACCTGGCCGGCGCCCCGGCCGACGTCGTGGCTGCCGAGCGCGCACGGGTGGCCACCGAGGGGTGGGGAGCCCGGTTGCTGGCGTTGCGCGGGGAGGATGGGCAATGGGCCGGGGGCGCCTACTTTCCCGCGCAAGGCGGCGACGCCGACGCCGGCGGCGGGCCCCGTGAAGCACCCGACGACGGGAGCCAGCCGTGGACCGCCACCACATACAGCCTCCTGCAGCTACGCGACTTCGGTATCGACCCAGCGGATGCGCAGATGCGCCGGACCGTCGCGCTGGTGCGGGAAAACTGCCGTTGGGAGGAGGGTGGCCAGCCCTATTTCAGCGGCGAGGTCGAGCCCTGCATCAATGGCATGACGGTCGGGCTGGGAGCCTACTTCGACCAGGATGTTGACGGCGTCGTCGCCCGGCTCCTGCGTGAGCAACTCGACGACGGCGGTTGGAACTGCTGGGCTGAGTACGGCGCTGTGGTTTCGTCGGCCGCCACCACGATCAACGTGCTTGAAGGGTTGCTGGCGCACGAGCAGGCAACCGGCGGCTCAGCGGAGACCCTCAAGGCGCGGCGACGCGGCGAGGAGTACGTCCTCGAACGCAGGCTTTTCCGGCGCAAAAGAACCGGTGAGGTGATAGACCCTGCCTGGCTGGAGTTCAGCTTTCCGACCCGCTGGTATTACGACGTCCTCCGTGCCCTGGACTATTTCCGGTCCACCGGGGAGCTGCCCGACCCGCGCGTGGCCGAGGCCGTCGAGCTGCTCCGATCGAAGAAACAGCGCGACGGCACCTGGCTGCTGGAAAACACCCACGCCGGGGAGACCCACTTCGAACTCGAGGAGGGTGACGGCCGGTCCAGCCGGTGGAACACGCTGCGGGCGCTGCGCGTCCTGCGGTGGTACGACAACGGAGTGAGCCCGTAGGCAACGCGGGGCCTCTTCCGGCATTCCTTCTCCGGCTGGTGCTACGCCGCGCCCGTCCACCTCGGAGCCATTGCCGCCCGGCGGATGATTTTGGCGCGGGTGTGGAAGCCATCGGCCCGTTTGTGCCACTCGTGACGGGCCCGCGCCGCGACGCTGGAGTGGGCTGATTCCTGAACGCCGCTGCCCCGGACGCTGCTGGGGCACAAATCGGTGATCAGGCCCATGCCGGCGCATTCCCGTACCGCCGCGATGCCGGCGACGGCTGCGGACTTGTCGCTGAACGCGGCCGATACCGCCATTACGGTGCCGTCCGGTGTTTTAAGCCGGAATCGGAAATTTGATTGCCCGTCAACGAACACTTCGAAACTGCCAGCCATTTTGGTAATCCTCCCCGTCTGCGGAGCCTGCCCCTGCGCCGATACCGCGGAGCCGGGCGGAACGCATCACTGCATTCCTGCCCACTGCCCTGGTCGAACAATCGCGAGGGATTTGTACATCTGGTCATGACCAGTCTGTTGCAGGCCCGCCGGGCTTCACAAGGCACGGCACGTAAACCCTGGGTAAAAGCTGTGCAACGCCCGCGCTCAGATGTACTCTGCGAACCAGGCGAGCGTGTCGTTCCAGGCGGCGGTGGCCTGCGCCTCGACATAGCGCTCCCCGGTGTCATTGTGGAAGGCATGGTCGACGCCGGGATAGACAGTGAGCTGGTGGCGGACGTCGGTGGCTGCCAGGGCGTCCCGCAGCGCCGGCAGTGCGCCGGTGATCCGCTGATCGAGTTCGGCGTAGACGCCGAAGACCGCCGGTTTGATAAACGGGACCTTGGCCAGATCGGGCGCGGGCCCATAGAACGCCGCGGTTGCCTTCAGACCCGGAAGCTGGGTCGCGGCCTGCCAGGTTATGCCCCCGCCGAAGCAGAACCCGGTCATGGCGATCCGGCCCTCTTCGACAAAATCCTTTGACTGCAGGTAATCGAAGGCCACAGCAAAATCGGAAACGTGGCGGGCTGCGCCGGCAGCTGTCAGGGCACCGGGCACGGCGTCGCGGTCCATCTTGGCCGTGCCACCGTCCCTGCTGAGCAGGTCCAGTGCCAGAGCCGCGTAGCCGGCCTTGGCGAAGCGGCGCGCCACATCCTCGATGTGCGGCGTCAGCCCGCGGTTCTCGTGGCAGACCAGGACGGCCGGTCCGGGTGCGCCCGACTCAGGCCGGGCCAGGTAGGCGCTGATTTCGGTCCCGTCCGCCGGGAACCGCACCGTCTCCGTCACGAGCCCCGGCGCTCCCTCGGGAACGGAGAGTGGGCTCTTGGCCCCGGGCACGGGGCTGGTGGAAGCGGTGCCGGTCCCCGCGCCCGATGGCGAGGGGCTGGGAGTCGGCATGGGGTCGGTGCTGCGCGGGACTTCGTCCGGTGTGCAACCGACCAGCAGCATCGCGGCCGACGCTGCCGCCATGCTGCCGGTGATAAACGCTACCCGCCGCGTGAACGTGCGCTGGCTCATGGCTCCAGCGCGGTAATCGTCGAAGAATTCCTCGATCAGGTACTTCTCAAACTTGCCAAGCTCGGTCATGAAGGTCCTCCTGGAGTGTGCGCATATCCTCCTCCGAAGCCCGTGGACAGGCAAGGGCGGTCCTGCGTGCCTGGCATGCCGGCTAGCTGCGGTCCGACCTGGCCTGCCTCGATGACCAGCCCTGCTCGCGCAGTCGCTCAAAGCCGTCAAGGAGCAGGTCGAGGGCAAACTCGAACTCCAACTGGTCGTCGCAGCCGTGCCCGACGACCGAACCTTCGTCGTGCCGCACCGAGGTGGCAATCGCCACGATGTTCGGATACCGCGCGGCCATCTGCTCGAACATGGCGGCCTGCGCCTCCGGCGGCGCGTCCGGCGGGGACTCCGCCGTCGTGCCTGCCGGTTCATCGAACAGCTCCTGGGTGAAGCCCCACATGCGGCCCCCGAGGGCATGCATCACGTGGTGCGTAAGGTCGGCCGTGAAGCCGCCGGTCAGGAACGTCCCAATGAACGACTCCATGTAGTCAAGGACAGCGGGCGTCTTGTTGGTGCGGGATTCAATTGCTTGCCGCGCCCATGGGTGCCGCTGCAATGCCCGTCTCGCCGAGAGGACCCGCAACCGGACGGCGCTCTTCCAGTCTGCATCTGGGACCGGGGGATCTATTTCGCCGATGAGGCTGGCGACCATCCCATCGAGCAGCTCCTCTTTGTTGGCAACGTGCTTGTACAGAGCCATCGGCACCACGCCGAGGACGTCGGCGAGCCGCCGCATGCTCAGCGAGTCGAAGCCCGAGGCGTCGGCGAGTGCGACGGCGGCCTTGAGTACCCGGTCCCGGTTTAGCGGCGTACGGCGTACGGCGTCCAACTGCTGAGTCATCCGGACCACCCTTCCCTAGCTGCCTGCCCTTGACAAGTGTACCCCGTACACCTAGCTTTGGGGCAGCGGTGTACGTCGTACACCCACTGACCGGAGGACCTGGCCATGAGCACAAAACCCGGCAGCAACACGCAGTCCAGCAGGCGCCCCCGACACCAGTGGCCGGTGCCCGCCGCCTTGATCCTCCTCAGTCTGATCCCCGTGATCGCCGGCGCGTCGCGGATGACGGAGCTGACCGGAGGTGCCGCCATCACGCCGCAGAACGCACGGTTTTTTGCTTCGCCGGTGCCCGTAGTGATCCACATTGTCAGCGTCACCATCTACAGCCTGCTCGGCGCGTTCCAATTTGTCCCCGCGCTTCGGGGCCGGCGCGGCTGGCACCGCATCAGCGGGAGCATCCTCATCCCGGCAGGCCTGTTCTCCGCGCTCTCCGGACTGTGGATGTCGGCCTTCTACCCGCTCCCGGATGGCGACGCGGATGTCCCAATCCGGTTGTTCTTCGGCTCGGCAATGCTTGTCAGCATCGTGCTCGGGCTCGTCGCGATCCGGCGCCGGGATTTCGTCCGGCACGGCGCCTGGATGACGCGCGGCTATGCGATCGGCGTCGCCGCGGGAACCCAGGCCCTGGTGATCCTGCCCTGGCTGCTGCTGGTGGGCGCGCCTGACGAGCTGACCCGGGCTCTACTGATGGCCGCGGCCTGGCTGATAAACCTCGGAGTGGCAGAGTACGTCATCCACCGGCGCGCCCGGCTCTCCGCCCGTGCGCCACGTTCCGAAGGCCGAGTTGTCCGGACGGCCGCCGGGATATCACGATGACGGCCGCCGTCTGCTGGCTCAATTGTCTTAATTCGACATGTGAATGCCCGTCCCGGATGTATGGTCCGTAACATTAGAAGCCACTGCAGTACTCAGCTTGCCAAGTTCGTCGAAAAGGACTATTAAGGTGCCACTCGAATCATTGCCCGTCCTGGACTACTCCCGTTTGAGCGCGGGCCCGGCGGAGGCCTCACGGTTTCGTGACGACCTGCGCAACGCCATGCACGAGGTCGGCTTCCTCTACCTGGCCGGACATGGAATCCCGCAGGATTTGACGGACGCCATGCTCGATGTGTCACGGCGCTTCTTCGAGCTGCCCGAGGAGCAGAAACTCGCGGTCGAGAACGTCCACAGCCCGCAGTTCCGGGGTTACACCCGGGTCGGCGGCGAGCTCACGGACGGAGCGGTCGACTGGCGCGAGCAGATCGATATCGGCGTCGAGCGTGCGGCCGTAGAGCCGGGGCCGGGCGTCGCTGACTACTGGCGTCTCGAAGGGCCCAACTTGTGGCCGGACGCGCTCCCCGAGATGCGGGACATCGTCCTGGAATGGAACGAGCGGTTGAGCACCATCTCGCTGAACCTCCTGCGTGCCCTGGCGGTCTCCCTTGGAGCTCCCGAAGACACCTTCGACCAAGCATTTGCGGCACGGGCTTTTCCCCTGCTCAAGGTTGTGCGGTACCCGGGGGAGTCCGACCCGGAGCCCAAGCAGGGTGTGGGTTCCCACCGCGACGGCGGCGTCCTGACGCTGCTGCTGGTGGAGCCCGGAAAAGGAGGACTTCAGGTCGAGTACCAGGGGCAATGGATCGACGCCCCGCAGGTGCCGGGAACGTTTGTCGTCAATATCGGCGAGATGCTCGAACTTGCCACGAACGGCTACCTCAAGGCGACCCTGCACCGGGTGATTTCGCCCCTGCGCGGCACTGACCGTGTTTCGTTGCCGTTCTTCTTCAATCCGGCGCTGGACGCGACGATGCCGCAGCTCGCTGTGAGTCCGGAGTTCCAGGCCAAGGCCCGCGGCCTGTCGGTTGACCCGACGAACAGCCCGATTCTTGAAACCTATGGCGACAACGCTCTGCGTTACCGGCTTCGGGCCCACCCTAACGTCGTCGCCGCCCACCACGCCGATCTACAGAACGGCTGACACGGCTGCTGACGTCTTCACTGCGCTGATCGCCCCAAGACGCGCCGGCACTAGGGACAGGTGCCGGCGCCAGCGTGTTTGTGCCCCGTCGTGGGCAAGTCATCAGCCGTGGGAGTTCGCGCGGACCCGGCGGCCGGGCAATGCGGGCACAATGGAGGCGTGACTTCTCCGGCTCTTCCGCTGACCATTGCCCCTGCCCCCTTCGAACTGGCGGTCATCGGGTCTGGTCTGGTCTTTGCGCAGTCGCTCGGCGAACTGGCCGACGCGCTGCGGGCCGGAGGGCCAGGTGCCACGGCCGTGGTGCAGGCACCGCCAGGCACAGGCAAAACAACCCTCGTCCCGCCCCTGGTGGCCAACCTCGCTCTGGCGGCCGTCGGGTCGCAGACCGCGGCGGGCCCGCCGCGCATTCTGGTGACCCAGCCGCGCCGGGTTGCCGCGCGATCGGCCGCCCGCCGTCTCGCAGCACTGGACGGCAGCCGGCTCGGGGACCGCGTCGGCTACACGGTCCGCGGCGAACGCCAGGCCGGACCGGGCACACTGATCGAATTTGTCACCCCGGGCATACTCTTGAACCGCCTGCTCGCGGACCCGGGACTGGAAACCGCGAGCGCCGTCATCCTCGACGAAGTGCACGAGCGCGGCCTCGACACCGACCTGTTGCTTGGTCTGCTCACCGAAGTCCGGCAACTGCGTGGTGACCTCGCGCTCGTTGCCATGTCGGCCACGCTGGACGCGCCACGTTTCGCCGCCCTCATTGGAGCGGGGGACGCCGGCGGCCGCGGGCCGGCCCCCGTCGTCGACTGCCCGGCCGCGCTGTATCCCCTCGAAGTGGACTGGGCGCCGGCCGCGGTGCCTCGGCTCGATGAACGTGGGGTGACGCGCGCCTTCCTGGACCATGTGGCGGACACCGCCGCCTCGGCGCATGCTGAAGCGGCCGCGTCCGGCCGGGATGTCGACGCGCTGGTCTTCGTCCCGGGGGCCCGGGAAGTGTCCCATGTCGCGGGCCGCCTGCGCGGCCGGACCCGTGCCGAAGTCCTGGAACTGCACGGTCAGATCGGGCCGGCAGAGCAGGACCGCGCTGTCTCCGGGCGGCAAGCCGGCGGCAGCCCGCGGATCATCGTGTCGACGTCGCTCGCTGAATCCTCGCTGACCGTTCCCGGCGTCCGGCTGGTCATCGACTCCGGGCTGTCACGCGAGCCCCGGCGCGATGCGAACCGGGGAATGTCCGGACTCGTGAACGTGTCCTGCTCGCGTGCTTCCGCCGACCAGCGCGCCGGGCGGGCTGCCCGCCAGGGACCGGGACGGGTGGTCCGCTGTTACGACCAAAAGACCTTCGGCGCCGCACCGGCCCACCAGACGCCGGAGATCGCCGTGGCGGACCTCACCGGGGCAGCCCTGGTGCTGGCCTGCTGGGGTTCGCCCCGCGGCCGGGGACTGTCGCTGCCGGATGCGCCCCCACGGGCCGCCATGGACGATGCCGTTGAGGTGCTGCGTGAACTCGGTGCGGTGGCTCCGGACGGCCGTGCCACGGCTCTTGGCAAGACGCTGGCCAGGGTTCCCGCCGATCCGCGGCTGGCCCGGGCACTGCTGGACGGGGCCGCCGCCGTGGGCTACCGTTCCGCGGCGGAGGCTGTCGCGCTCGTCGCTGGCGACCAGCGTGCCCCCGGCGCCGATCTTCCCCGCCTCCTGGCAGCCCTGCGCACGGGAAAGGATCCGGTGTCCCGACGATGGACGGATGACGTCCGCCGGATGGAGACAATTGCGCGCCAGGAGGCGCCCGGCGCCGTACCGCCTGCCGTGGCGGCGGCGATGTCCGCTGCGGAGGCGGTCGGTTTCGTCGTCGCTCTCGCATTCCCTGACCGTGTCGCGCGCCGGGTCCCCGGGGACGGGCCGGAGCGCTACCTGCTCAGCTCGGGGACGAGAGCGGGCCTTCCGGCCGGCAGCTCCCTGTCCGGGCACGAATGGCTGGCCGTCGCCGAGGTATCCCGGGCCCAGGGGCGCGACGCGGCCGGCACCGGCGCTGTGATCCGCTCCGCTGCGCCACTGACGGAAGACACGGCCGAAGCCGCGGCCCGGCACCTCCTCGGAGACACCGTGGAGGCCCGGTTCAGCCAGGGCCGGGTCACCGCCCGGAAGGAACGCCGGCTGGGCGCGATCGTGCTTTCCTCCACTCCGGTGCGTCCCTCCGCCGCTGAAGGCCGGGCGGCGGTGGCCCGGGCGCTGGAGAAGGAAGGGCTCGGTACCCTGGGGTGGGCGCCCGCGGCGGACGCCTTGCGCCGCCGGATGGCCTTGGTGCGCCGGGAACTCGGGGACCCTTGGCCGGACGTGTCCGAGCCGGCGTTGCTGGCCCGGCTCGACGAATGGCTGGCACCGGAGCTTGAGGCGCTGGCCGGCGGCGCCGGAGCGAGCGGAATTGACCTGGCGGACCCGTTGCGGCGGCTGTTGCCGTGGCCCGACGCCGCCCGGCTTGGTGAGCTGGTTCCGGAGCGGCTGGAAGTGCCGAGCGGTTCCTGGGTGAAAATTGACTATCCCGCCGTGGGGGACGAGAGCGGCCGCCCGGTGGTGGCCGTCAAACTACAGGAGTGCTTCGGCTGGGACCAGACGCCGCGCCTCGTGGGCGGCAGGGTGCCGGTGCTGTTCCACCTGCTCTCGCCGGCCCGGCGGCCGCTGGCCGTGACGGACGACCTGGCTTCGTTTTGGTCCGGACCCTACGCGCAGGTCCGTGCCGAGATGCGTGGCCGGTATCCCCGGCATCCCTGGCCGGAGGATCCGTGGACGGCGCCGGCTACCGCCCGCACCAAGCGTAAGAGCTGATTCTGGGGCAGCTGTTACGTCATTGTGACGTGGCTCACGGAGCGGTGGGTATCCTAGTAGCGGTCAGGAAGTCGGCCGTTCGCGCGCTTTACAGGGGATTTTTATTATGACCAGCAAACTCGGCATCACCGTCGCTGTCGATCTAAGTTCGGAATCTGCACTAGTAGCAGCGGAGGGTCAACTCACCGTTCGCAACGTCCCAAGCCTTATCGCGGTAGCCCGTCGGGCTGGCTCCTCCGGGTATGGCCTCGACATTGTCGTGGATCTGCGGAAGCTGACTGCCGCGGATCCTGCAGCGGTCGCGATGATCCGCGATTCGGGATGGCAGGGGAACCACATGCTCGGAGCCGGCAAAGCTGGCTGGGAGCGAGCGGCATGAGGCCCCAGTTGGCTGTCGGATCCGGTTACGTCGCCCACGCCCACGGTGCGGAACTGATGTTCGATGCCTTCCGCCGCTGGCCCCTGGTGCCTTCCTCGCAGTTGCTGAGGCTCCGATCGGCGCTGTTGCAGTGCGTCGAGCTGGCCTCGCCGGACAACGGCAGGGATCCCTCGGATTCTGCCCGAAGGCTGTTGCAGCTCGTCACCGATGAGCTGGAGCGCCGTAATGGCGCCTCAGCCGGCCCCGCCGTCCCGCCGGCAGGATTTCGGCACGCCCGGCGGCGACCTCACGCATAGATCGTCGGGATGGCGGGTTCGCCACGCTGGAGCCTGTTGACGACGGCGGGCAGTTCGGCCATGGTGTCGGCGTGCCGGCGCCGGGCCCGCGCCACGGCCTCGGGGCCGGTCCAGCCCGGCAGGAGCTTTCCGCCGCTGATGAATTGCTGCACCAGTGGCCTGCCGTGAGGTTCCTTCGGCGGCAGGCGGCCAACGCCCAGGACCTCGTGGGTGGCCGTGCCCGAGCTGTCCAGCCTGCGCAGCGCATGCTTCCGTCCGCCGACGTTGATCTTGTTCTTGGAGCTCTTGGCCACCGCGGCGAACTTCCCGGCGTCGTTGGTGCGGCCGACCAGTTTGTAGACCATGCCGGCGGTGGGGGCGCCGGAACCCGTGACCAGCGCCGTTCCGATGCCATACGCGTCGGCAGGGGCGGCACGGAGGGCGGCAACGGAGTATTCATCGAGATCGGAGGTGACGACGATCTTCGTGTGGACGTTTCCCAGACTGTCCAATAGCTCACGGACCCAATGTGCCTGCGCTACCAGATCACCTGAATCGAGCCGGACCGCCCCCAGTTTGTCGCCTGCGAGGTCGACGGCGGTACGGACGGCGGCTTCGACGTCGTAGGTGTCCACGAGCAGCGTGGTCCCGGATCCAAGCGAGTCCAACTGGGCCCGGAAGGCATCGCGTTCGGTGTCGTGAAGCAGCGTGAACGAATGCGCCGCAGTGCCGACTGTCCGGAGCCCGAAGCGCCGGCCGGCTTCCAGGTTCGACGTTGCTGCGAAGCCCGCGATGACGGCAGCGCGGGCGGCCGCGGCGGCGGCCTCCTCGTGGGCCCGTCGCGAACCCATCTCCAGGCACGGCCGTCCGGCTGCCGCGCTGACCATCCGGGAGGCCGCCGAGGCAATGGCACTGTCATGATTGAGCACGGACAGCACGAACGTCTCCAGGATGCAGGCCTCGGCAAAGGTGGATTCCACGATGAGGACGGGGGAGTAGGGGAAGTACGCCTCACCCTCGGGGTAGCCCCAGATGTCGCCGGTGAACCGGAACTCCGCGAGGCGGGCAAGGGTGGCCCCGTTGACGACGCCCGTTTGCTCCAGGAACTCCAGCTCCGACGGACCGAAGCGGAAGCTGGCAAGGCCCTCCAGCAGTCGCCCTGTCCCGGCGACGATCCCGTACCGGCGGCCCTCCGGCAGTCCGCGGGCAAATGCCTCAAAGACGGTCCTTCGCTCGGCAGCGCCTGAGTGCAGGGCCGCCTGCAGCATGGTCAGTTCGTAGTGGTCGGTGTAGAGCGACGTGAAACGGCTGTCCCACGCGGGGGAGGTGTCCATGATTCACCCTAGTCCTCACCACGCGGAGGGTCTGCAGGGGAATGATTCCACTCTCAGGCGTGGGTGGGTTCCTCGACCAGGGCGGTGGCGATGCTGTCGGCGTCGTCCAGGGCGGCGAGGTAGCGTTCGGCGTCCAGGGCGGCGGCGCAGCCGGTGCCGGCGGCGGTGATGGCCTGGCGGTAGCGGTGGTCCACGGCGTCCCCGCAGGCGAAGACGCCGGAGAGGTTGGTGACCGTGGTGGGCGCGTCGACCTTGATGTATCCCTCGGCGTCGAGCTCCACCTGCCCGATGACGAGTTCGGTGCGCGGGACGTGGCCGATCGCGACGAAGATCCCGGTCGCCCCGTGTTCCCGGGTTTCGCCGGTGCGGGTGTCGGTCAGGGTAACGCCGGTGACCTTGGATTCGCCGTGGATCCTGGTGACGGCGGAGTTCCAGGCGAAGCTGATTTTGGGGTTGTCCTTGGCGCGCTGGGCCATGATGCGGGAGGCGCGGAGCTCGCCTTTGCGCACGACGACGGTGACAGTTTTCCCGAAGCGGGTCAGGAAGGTCGCTTCCTCCATCGCGGAGTCGCCGCCGCCGACGACGATGATGTCCTGCCCGCGGAAGAAGAACCCGTCACAGGTGGCGCACCAGGAGAGCCCGTGGCCGCTGAACTTCTTCTCTTCCGGCAGGCCGAGTTCCTTGTAGGCCGAGCCGGTGGCGAGGATGACGGCGGGCGCCTCATGGGTCCCGCCGGCGCCGGTGACCACACGCTTGAGGTGCCCGGTGAGCCGGACCTCGGTGGCGTCGTCGAACACCACCTGCGCGCCGAACTTCTCGGCCTGCTGCTGCAGCCCGTCCATCAGTTCGGGGCCCTGGATGCCGCCGGGGAAGCCGGGGAAGTTCTCCACCTCGGTGGTGTTCATCAGGGCACCGCCCGCGGTGACCGCACCGGCCCCGGCCCGGGCAGCGTAGATCGCCGCGGTGTAGCCGGCTGGGCCGGACCCGATGATGATCAGCTGTTCAGTGTTTCCAGTCTCAGGGGTTCCGGTGTCAGCGCTCACGGTCGTGCTCCTTGGCGGTTGGTCTGGGTGCTTCCAGGTGAAGTTCAGCGTGCTGCTGTGGCGGTGTGAAGCAGCCTGTGCGGGCAGCAGGCCACCTAGACCAGTCCAACAAGAACCGGGACTTCGATCAAGAGGCCGACGCTGCCGGCCGGTCAGCATCCCGCGGCCGCACAAGCGTGATGGTGAATGCGGCAGGGCCGTCAGGTATTCATTTGACCCCGCGTCTGGGGGTACCTTGTCCCCATGGCCAAAGAAGAAGTCACCGTCACTGTCGGCGGTCCTGGCGGAAACCGGGAACTGAGGATTTCCAGTTCCAGCCGGGTCCTGTGGCCGGAACTCGGCTTGACCAAGCTGGACCTTGCCCAATACCTGATCGACGTCGGCGATAGTTTCCTCGCGGGCAACGGCAACCGTCCGTTGACTCTCCAGCGGTTCTCGGACAGCATCGAGGGCGAGCACTTCTTCTCGAAGAACCCGCCGCGGGGCGCCCCCGACTTTGTGCGCTCGGTGATGGTGGTTTATCCCAGCGGACGCTCACATCCCCAGCTTGTCATCGACGAGATCGCCGCAGCGGTCTGGGCGGTCCAGATGAACACGGTCGTGTTCCACCCCTGGGCTTCGCGGGCCGGCAATCCGGACAATCCGGACCAGTTGCGGATCGACCTCGACCCGCAACCGGGCACCGGATTCGAGGACGCCATAACGGCAGCGCAGGGACTCCGTTCCGTTTTGTCCGAGGCCGGGCTGGAGTCCTTCATCAAGACCTCCGGCAACCGGGGCTTGCATGTGTTCTGCCCGATCGAACCGAACCATGAGTTTCTCGAGGTACGGCATGCCGTGATCGCAGCCGCCCGCGAACTTGAACGGCGGATGCCACGGACGGTCACCACCGCGTGGTGGAAGGAGGAGCGGGGTACTCGGATCTTCGTCGACTTCAACCAGGCGAACCGGGACCGCACCATGGCCGGGGCCTACAGTCCGCGCGCCCTGCCCGGCGCGACAGTTTCCTGCCCGATCGGCTGGGACGAGCTGGAGCGCGTCACCACGACGGACTTCACCATCACGACGGTACCGCAACGCCTCAAGGCCAGCGGAGACCCGTGGGCGGACATGCACGCGAAGCCGGGCACTATCGACGTTCTTCTTCAATGGTGGGAGCGTGACCTCGCGGCCGGACTGGGTGAGTTGCCTTTCCCGCCGGACTTCCCGAAGATGCCGGGCGAGCCGATGCGGGTGCAGCCCAGCCGGGCCAGGAACAAGGGGTAGGCCGGGAGCGTCCCGGCCCTCAATTCAAGGCTGGATACGTCGCCAGGATGTAGTCGGTGGCCGCCGGTCCCGCCATCCGGAGCCCGCTGCGGGCGGGATTGACGCGGTGTGACTTCAGGGCGGCCCAAAAGCTGGATACCGGGTGTGGAACGGCGTCATGCAGCAGGCACCAGCTGATGTAGAGACCATAGAGCTCGTCTCTGCGCAGTGAGGTACCTTCGTCGGACCCTTCGGTGGTTGCCTCGGCGAGGAAGCGGTTGATGTGGGCAGAGGCAGTCAGTGAAGCGGCCATGGTTGGCTCTCTTCCGTGCTGTGCAGTGAATGCTGCCGTGTGGCTACAGCAGCGGGTCCTTCGGTGCCGTGCACGAGGCGCCAAGGATTTGGTCCGGAATTCAGGCTTGCGGACCGGCAGGCCCCCGGAGGCGATGGGCGGGCAATCCCGAAGCCGGACGGGCCGGCGTTGTCGCTTGGGAAGGATGCCACCGAATATGTTCTCCGGAAGTGTCTACATTGTAGATGTTAGGCGTAGACTACGAGTATGGCAAGTGGTACCGCGGTCGCGGCGCCTGGGCCCCAGGCTTGAGGAAGTGGCAGCAACCATGACAACTCCGCAGCAACACACAGCCGAGGATGCCGGCGGTGGCACCCGGAAAAAGCGCCTCAGCCGAGAGATCGTTCTTGAAGCCGCCCTGAAACTAGTCGACGAAGAGGGGCTGGAGGCGTTGACCATGCGCCGGCTGGGGCAGGCCCTGGACCGGGATCCGATGGGGCTGTACCGCTACGCAGCCAACCGGGCCGCGCTTCTGGACGGCGTCACCGAGCTCGTCCTGAACGAACTGGCCATCTTCGGCGACGACCCGGACTGGCAGGGACAGCTGCGGCGAATCGCCCACGACCTCCGGCTTCTCGCGCTGCGCCATCCCAATGTGGTTCCGTTGCTGGTGACCCGCCCGCTTTCAACCCCGCTGGGCCTCCGCCCGCTTGGCACTCTCCGGCCGCTGGAGCAAATTCTCGGTCTGCTGATCGACGCCGGCTTTGGCGCCTCCGATGCCCTGCACGTGTACCGGGCATACTACGGATTCCTTTACGGCCACATCCTCAACGAACTCCAGGAATTCATCGTGGACCCGGACGAGAATGAGGCGTTGCTGCGGCTTGGCCTTCACCGCCTTCCGCCGAAGGAGTTCCCCCGGCTGCGCGCCTTGGCGCCCGCTCTCGCCAACTATGACGGGGCCAAGGAGCTGGATGAGGGAATCACCATCCTTTTGACCGGGCTCTCGGCACACCTTTCCGCGCCGCTGATCACGACAGGTGAGGGCAGTCGACAACCCGGCTGACGCTCTTCATTCTCCGGGCGTTCAGCGCGGCCGCCACCGGAGCTTCTACACTGGTACGTCCGCTGCCGCCACAGCAGGGGAGCCCTATTGCGCGTGCAGTTGGACTCCGAGCACCGTGCGCACGGCGGTTGCGCCGCCGTGGTCGTCCTCCATGCGTCGCATGCCGATCTTTTCGGCCACCCTACGCGAAGCGAAGTTGTCCGGATGGATGATTGCCACGAGCCGTTGAACGTGAAGAACGTCGCGCGCATAGTCCTTGCAGGCTGCAGCGGCCTCGGTGGCGTATCCGCGTCCCTGGAAATCGGTGCGCAGATGGTAGCCCACCTCCAACTCGGAGCGGCCGTTGACTTCCTGCCAGGTAAGGCCGCAGTCACCCAGAAACTCGCCGGCGTGGGTTTCCACGATCCATAGGCCGTGTCCATGCTCGGCGTAGTTGGCTTTGTTCCACTCAATCCACTGTGCGGCTTCGTCCCTGGACTTGGGCGCCGGGTAGTAAGTCATTACGACCGGATCACCGAGCAGGGCGCTCATGGAGTCGAGGTCCGTCGATGTCATCTCACGAAATCGTAGTCGGGCCGTCTCATCGGGAAGCACGCACCAAGCATACAGAGCCCTCTGCCTTGGTCGGCCTGGGGTGGCCCGAGCTAGCTGCGGCGGAGCGTGCGGAGCACACCGCGGACCGAGAATCCGACGGCGCACACGAGCGGGACCAGTCCTGCGAGGACGGCAAGGCTGTTGGGCCGGAACGACAAGCGCCCGTTTCGTCCCCGGCAGTACACGCCAAGCGGGAGCACAAAGCCGCCTCCTCCGCCGCCCGCCGCACTTTCCTGGCTGCTGTCCAGGGCGGCGGTTCCGGCGTCGGCGTTCCCGCCGCCGCCAAAGCCGAAGGACACCAGGGCCACCGGAACCAGTTCCTCACCATCCACAGTGACGGCCGGACCATAGGCCCTGGACACACCGACGTTCTTGAACGTTTCTGTAAGGGATGCAAGAGCTTCAGTCATGGCAAAGACCATAGGCCCCCTGCGCGGGAAAGCGCCAGAGGCGGTGGTCCCGGAACTGCCGGGCCGGCAGGGCCATCCGGCCCCTGTGCGGCTGACGTGCGCCGGAATACATTGGGACGGAATATTGCACGCGAAGAAAGGGCATTAACATGACGAAAAAAACTGCGGCGGCCCCCCGGCTGGCTGAAGTGCTGGCGATCGTCCTGGGCACGGACGAAATCCCGCTGCGGCTGAAGGCATGGGACGGTTCGGAGGCCGGTCCGGCCGGCGCACCGGTCATCGAGTTCCGCTCGCGGCGGGCGCTGCGCCGGATGCTGTGGTCACCCGGGCAGCTCGGCCTCAGCCGGGCCTATGTTGCCGGGGACATTGACGCCCCGGGCAACCTTTTCGCCAGCTTCGCCGCTCTGAGTTCGGCCGGCAAGTTCGCCCAGCCGGGACCATTCCGGGCGCCCACTGCCCGCGAATTCGGGACCATCCTCAAGAACGCCGCCCTGCTCGGCGCCCTGGGACCCAACCCGGCGCCACCGCCGGAGGAAGCGAAAATCGTCCGCGCCGGCCGGCGGCACACGCGGACGCGTGACGCTGCGGCCATCTCCCACCACTACGACGTCGGTAACGACTTCTATGCCCTTGTCCTGGGACCCTCCATGGTCTACTCCTGCGCCGTTTGGGAGGACGAAGGCACCGGACTTGAGGCCGCGCAGTACGCCAAGATCGACCTGGTCTGCCGGAAGCTGGGGCTGCGACGCGGCATGAGGGTGCTGGATGTCGGATGCGGATGGGGGAGCTTCGCAGTGCGTGCGGCGCAAAACTTCGGAGTCGACGTCGTGGGTGTGACACTGTCGGGGGAACAGGCGGCCATGGCGGGAAAGCGGGTAGCGGACGCCGGCCTCACGGACCGTGTTTCCATCCGTGTCCAGGACTACCGGGACGTCACCGATGGTCCATTTGACGCGATCAGTTCCATCGGCATGTCAGAGCACGTGGGCCGCGAGCAGATGCCCGAGTACGTCGCCAGGCTTCGCGGGCTGCTCCGCCCGGGCGGGCGGCTGCTCAACCACGCAATTTCCTGGAACGCGGGCCCAACCCCGCCGGATCCGAACTCCTTTATCCCGCGCTACGTGTTCCCGGACGGTGAGATGCTCGGCCTTGCCGAGATGGTTGGCGCGCTCGAGTCCGGCGGACTGGAAGTGCTCGACGTGGAGGCCCTGCGGCGGCACTACGCACTGACCCTGCGGGCCTGGGTGCGGAACCTGGAGGATCACTGGAGCGAGGCCGCGCACCTTGCCGGCGAAGGGCGTGCCCGGGTCTGGCGGCTCTACATGGCCGCCAGTGCCCTGGGCTTCGAGTCCCGACTAACCGGCGTCAACCAGATCCTGGTGCAGCGGCCCGGCGGCGACGAACCGCCGCTGCGCCGAACCGGCTGGGTCTGAGGCGCCGAACACCGGACGCCTCAGCGGGGGCCGTGGGACGCGATGAAGGCGGCGGCCGGCCCCGCCAGGGATGCCCCGAGTTCCTCCTGGCTGTGTCTGGTCCCCTTGACCTCAAAGGTGTGTCCGCCGCCGTCGCGCCACTCCAGGGTTGCTGACGGGCCGATTCGGGCGACGACCGCCTCCAGCAGCTCCGGGGTGGCAAAGGGGTCGCGCGTGCCCTGCAGAAAGAGCATCGGCAGCGTCAGCCCGTAGAGGTGCTCATCACGGACCTTGTCCGGCTTGCCGGGAGGGTGAAGCGGGTAGCCAAGGTAGACGAGTCCGGCCGCGGGCATGCCTTCGGCAACCGCCATCGAGGCCATCCGACCGCCGAAGGACTTGCCGCCTGCCCAGACAGGCTCGCCGGTGGACCGTGCAGCGGCCTCAGCCATGGCCGCGCGCCAGGCAGCTATGGCAGCGGGCGGCCTGTCGGGGAACTTCCGGCCCGCCTCCCGGTAGGGGAAGTTGAAGCGGAGCGTGGCAATCCCCAGTTCGTTCAGGGCGCGGCTGAATCCGGCCAGGAACGGGTGGTCCATGCCGGCCCCGGCCCCGTGGGCGACGACGAGCGTTGCGGTTGGCATCGCGGGGCGGGCATAGGCGGCTGAAACGGAGGTTTCGCCCACACTGATCGTGACGGGCAACTCGGGGATGGTCATTACTCCATCATGGCGCCTGCAGAGCTTCCGGCTACTGCGGATCCGGCGGTTCGATCGCTAGGCTGTCGTTATGAGCAATACCGAGGTGGCCCCCCAAGAAACCCTATGCGAGTCTGACGCCGGCCGCGTGGGCGTGGAAATCCTCGTGCCCCGGAAGGTCCCGCTCGGCGGGCCGCGCGCCATGGACGTGAGACGGACCCTGCCGCAGCGCCAGCGGAGCCTCATCGGCGCCTGGTGCTTCCTGGACCACTATGGCCCGGACCGGGTGGGCGAGTCCGGGGGCATGCAGGTACCCCGCCACCCGCACACGGGTCTGCAGACGGTCAGCTGGCTCTTTACCGGCGAGATTGAGCACCGCGACTCGGCAGGCTTCCACGCTGCGGTGCGGCCCGGCGAGGTCAACCTGATGACCGCCGGACGTGGCATCAGCCACTCGGAATTCTCCACGCCTGGAACGGACATCCTGCACGGTGCCCAGCTCTGGGTGGCTCTGCCGGACCGCGCCCGCCAGATGGAGCCCACGTTTGAGCACTACCGCCCCGATCCACTGACCGGACCCGGCTGGATCATGCGGGTCTTTCTCGGATCAATCGCCGGTGCCACCTCGCCGGTCACCACCCATACCGCATTGCTCGGCGCTGAGATCCTGATGGACGCGGGATCCACACTGAGACTGGATACCGATCCGTCCTTTGAACATGGCCTGTTGGTTGATACCGGAGCGCCCATCCTGGATGGGCACGCCGTCGCCAAAGACCACCTCGCCTACCTGCCGGTCGGGCGCACATCCGTCACTCTGGAGGCCGGCGTGGAACCCCTGCGCGTGCTGCTGATCGGCGGCGAACCCTTGGGCGAGCAGATCGTCATGTGGTGGAACTTTGTGGGCCGCAGCCACGAGGAAATCGTCGCGTACCGGGCGCAGTGGCAGGCGGAAATCGGCGTTGAGAAGCCCCCCGTTGCTGTCGTAACGGACGCCGCGGCCCCGCGGTTCGGGAGTTTCCCGGCCGGGGAACCCGCGCCGCTGCCGGCGCCGGCCCTGCCCAATGCCCGGCTCCGCCCCCGGGACTGAATCAGGTCCATGCGGCCGTTCACGCCGCCCGTGCACAAGCAGGCCCGACGAGAAGCGAGAAGCTGTTGACCGCAATCACCGTCCGAAACAACCCCGACCGGCAGCGCTTTCAAGTGCTCGACGGCGACTCTGCCATCGGCCAGGCGGCCTATGTGGATGATGGGGACGGACACCGCATTTTCTACCACACGGTCATCGACGAGGAATATGGCGGGCAGGGCCTTGCCGGTCGGCTCGCGGCGCAGGCGCTCGACGAGACCGTTGCCGCCGGTTTGAGGATTGTGCCGGTGTGCCCGTACATCAAGAACTACCTCGTCAAGCACACCCAGTACGCGGCCAATATCCAAAATCCCACCCCCGCACTCCTTGCATTTCTCAACAACGCGTTGGCGCAGCGTGCCCGTCGCTAATCCGTTGATACCGCAGTCGAGTCTGTGGTTTCCGGGGCCCGACAGGTGGAGAATGATGACAGAAGCCCGAAAGGAAATTGAAGGAGCCCGCAGTAGTGTTTCCTGCTGCGCACCTGCGCACTGTTGATCGCCGGGAGGGTTACCTGCCCATCGAGGACCATGGTCTCATCGGCGACGGGTCCACCTGTGCGCTCGTGGGCCGGGACGGCGGAATCTCCTGGCTGTGCATACCGGAGTTCGACAGCCCGCCGTTCCTTGCCGGAATCCTTGACGCGGAAAACGGGGGACTCTTTGAAATCTCCCCCGTTACCGTCCATGCCTCGGCCCAGCGTTACATGGAGGATTCCTGCGTCCTGGTCACAACCCTTGCCTCGGACCGGGGCATCCTCCAGATCACGGATTGCCTGACCCTGCGTTCCGGTGCCGACCTGGTTGAACCAGTTCCCGCCGGCCGCAGTGAGCTGCTCCGCTTTGTCCAGGCCGTGGGAGGGGACGTGCGCCTCCGGATCAGGCTGGTGCCCAAGACCGGCGTCAGTTTTGACGAGCTCGCCGGTGGCTGGCGCTTCGAGTGGGACAGCGGCCGCGTTTCGGAGGTCTATCTGTGGTCGTCGGTGGATCTTGTCCCGGACGGGCGGGGGCTGTCGGCCGAGCTGACGTTGCGGGCCGGCGAAACAATCACGGCTGCGCTGCACTGGTCGGGCCGGTTCCGGCTCCGGCAGCGACCGGATTCGAGGAGGCTGATCGACCAGACGGTTGCCGCGTGGCGGCGCTGGTCCTCCGGCCTGGACTGTCAGGGATCCCAGGCGGAGCTGATGAAGCGCTCGGCGCTGACGCTCAAGCTGCTGGACCATGCTGAGACGGGTGCCATCATGGCGGCAGCGACGTCGTCTTTGCCGGAGTGGCCCGGCGCACCGCGCAACTGGGACTACCGCTACACCTGGGTGCGGGACGCTTCATTCTCGAATTATGTGTTCCGGCGCATCGGTGACCCCAGCGACGCGGATGTCTTCCTCGCATGGGTGCTCACCAATGTAGAGCGGGATGGTGCACCGCATGTGATGTATGCACTCGACGGCTCGCAGCCGCCGGACGAGGTCCAGGACCCACTGCTGCGCGGTTATCGCGGTTCGGCCCCGGTCCGATGGGGGAACGGGGCGATCCACCAGCTCCAGCATGACGTGTACGGCGAGATCATCGATATCGCCTTCCAGTGGTCGAGCAGCGGCGGGCATGTGGACGGCAGATTGTGGGCAGCACTGGTCCCGATCGTCGAGCTGGCCATCGCCCGCTGGCGGACCCCGGACAGCGGTCCCTGGGAGATCCGCGCACCGGGACGACCGTTCACCTACTCGGCGGCCTTGTGTTACGTGGCCGTCGACCGCGCCATCCAGATTGCCCGAAAGCAGGGGCTCTCGTACCCGAAGGGACGATGGGAAGCCGCCGCCAAAGCCATCCGCGAGGCCGCGCTGACACAGTCGTGGAACCCCGAACGTCAGACATTCACCGAAAACCTCGGTGGCAGCGGTGGCCTCGACGCGGCGCTGCTGACTCTGCCGGTCCGCAATGTCATCGCCTTCGACGATCCGCGGATGATCGCGACCACCAAGGCGATTTCGGAAGGCCTCGATGCCGGAAACGGACTGCTTTACCGGTACCTCCCCAAGGTGTCACCGGACGGGTTGCCGGGAACCGAGGGCGCGTTCCTGCTGTGCAGTTTCTGGCTCGTGGACAACCTGGCCGGTCAGGGCCGGATCGATGAGGCATATGCGCTCTACGAGGCCCTCTGCGGCCGCGCGAACCCGCTCGGGCTGCTGCCGGAACAAATCCATCCCGACACCGGCGAGTTCCTGGGCAACTTTCCGCAGGCCTTCAGCCACGTAGGTGTCCTCGCCAGCGGATTGCGTCTGCTGAAAGCCGGACGGCGTGCCGCTTCAGAAAGCTGAAGCACGGCTCCAATCTCGAGCCCGGCTCCAGCCGGTGGCTGGAGCCGGGCTGTCGACGGCCGGACTGTAAGGCAGGGCCGCTGTTAACTCAAGCAGTCGGCGCAGTACGAATGGCCTGCCTTCTCGCGGGCGAGCTGCGAGCGGTGCCGGACCAGGAAGCACGAGTAGCAAGTGAACTCGTCTTCCTTCTGCGGAATGACGGTGACCGTCAGTTCCTCGCCGGAGAGATCGGCGCCCGGCAGCTCGACGCCTTCGGAGGTGTCCGCCTCGTCGAGCTCACGGGTTACGCTGCGGGCGTCCGGTGCGTTCGCGGAGCGCAAGGCCTCAAGCGAGGCGTTGCGTGATTCCGCAACGTCGGATCGGACTTCGTCATAGTCGGTTGCCACCTGGTAAATTCTCGATTCCGTTGGTCTGGGTTTCCCGGAATTGAACGGTACAGCATCCAACCGTTAATTTGCTGGGTGTATGGCTGTGGGAGGCAGTGACACTCACAACACCGAAGGGGGCCAAGGATGACTGCTGGATGGCGGCCGCCTCTGAAGCCTGTTCGTGGACCACCGGCACTTCGGGTGTGGCGTTCCCCGGCACGGTCCCGGCCGGGTATCTGTTCGATTATCGTCGTCCGGATTTCACGTGCCGTTCATGACGCGGTCCTAGGCTTGTTCTTCAGGCACCGTCCGCCAGAAGGGATCCATGATGGCCGATATCGCTGTAGTACTCGGAAGGCTCAACACCGAGGAATTGGATGACCTCAGGGCCCTCGGCCCGGCCGGGCATCTGCCCAGACAGCTCACCGATGCCCTGGACCGCGCCGCGGGGGGTCCAGGCGCCGGACGTGGTTACTACGTTCCCACCGGCAGCGTCAGTGCCACCGGTGGACCGCACTTCGTGTTGCGCAGCGATGTCTCCGGCTGGCTTTTCGGATCCGCTTCCCAGGTGCAGCAGGCGCTTGAGGACCGATAGGAATCCGCCGGCCGCATCGGCCGACGCCGGAAACCCCCTCCACTGAGGGGGTTTCCGGCGTTAAGCGCCAGTACCGGCGTTCCTCGCCCTGGGCTCCGCAGGCACCCCCGACAGGCACCGCAGGCGCGATACTGTGTCCGAGGAGAGGAGTCCTGCGATGAGGATTCTGATGGTGGAGGATGAACGGCACCTCGCCGACACCGTCCGCCGCGGGCTCGTGAACGAAGGCTTCGTTGTCGACGTCGTGCACGACGGCGTCAGACCGGCTCCCGTCGAGCCGGACGAAGCGCTCAAAGATCCGGACCCGGTCCGCCGCGGGAACTGGCTCGCCGTCGTTGTCGACTGTGATCACAGCGCCGGCCGGCGTACTGCGCAGGGCGATCCGAATCCGGGACAGGGCATGCCGCTCGGCATTGTCCAGGACATTGCGAAGCACCTGGCCGATGCGCCGGGCATCACCGCGGATACGGACCGGTGTGAGCTCCGCGGCGACGCAAGCCCCAGCTGCTCCGGCGGCGGGACCGCCTGGCCGTGGACGTGGACGGGTCCATGTTCCAAGAATGCGACACCCGCCCCCGCCGAACAACGGCCGGCAGGACCCTTTTCCGCTGCCCGGGTGGGTGCGGGACGTTCTCAGCATCCTCTCAGGTGCTTTGAGGCACAGCTAGGCAGGACGAAGTCCCGGAATCCGCCGGACGGTTCAAAACCCCGGCCGAGATCCCGGGCCGACACAGGCTACCGGCCGCACGCTCTCCTCAACCAGTGTGCGGCCGGTCATTTGTGCGTGATGAAGCGGGCCGTCGGCCAGGCCAGGCGGGGGATTAGACGGCGACGCGGATAAAGAGCGGATCCATCGGCTGCCCGGCGGCGTACTGGCCGTCGAATAGTTCGGATCCTTCCGGGGAAATGACGACGTCGACGTGGTCCCAGACCAGGGACCCGTCGGTGGCGCGGGGCTGCGAAGGGCTGAGGAACGCGACGGCGGTGCGGTCCTGGCCGCCGCCGTCGCCGGTGCTGATTGAGAGCACGCCGCTGCCGCTCGTGAAGGTGATCCACGGGTCCAGCAGCCGGACCAGCAGCATGCCGTGGTGGCCGGCGAGCCGGACGTCCCCGCGGAAGCGCAGCACGCCGGTGCCGCGTGCGAGGTCGTAGTCGGACGACTCGGGGCTGAAGCAGAACAGGGAATGTTCGGCAACGGTCGCACCGCCGGCCGCTGAAACGGATCCGTCCGGCAGGCCCGTGATGTAGTCGATGAAGCTGCGCTTGATGCCCCAGCTCAGGCCCAGCGGAGGCAGCGGATCGGGTGAAGCGGACGCTGGGTTCACGTAGGTTCTCCTGTGGCTGTAAGGCTGGTCTCCTCTGAGCCTAGCGGCCGATGGCCTGCGGGTTGAACTGCCGCCGTGGTGGCGTGACATCCTGCGTAGTTCTCTGAGGGCGTAGGGAGGCGCGGACTACGCCTGCGGGGCCGGTGGTTGACTTAGATGAGTACCAGTTCAGGAGGTGCGCTGTGGCCACTGCAATCAGCCGGGTCCCTGACCCCGAGGCGTCCGAGGACCCCCTCGATTCGTATTCGGCAACGGTGATTCGTGTCGCCGCTGCCGTGACGCCCCATGTGGCGGCGCTGGAAGTGAACGGCACCGGCCGCAGCGGCCGATTCCGCACGGGCGCCGGTTCCGCCGTCCTGTTCACGTCGGACGGTTATCTGCTCACCAACGCGCACGTGGTGGGCGGAGCCCGGAGCGGCAGCGCGGTGTATTCCGACGGGACCCGGACCGCAGTGGAAGTAATCGGCTCGGACCCGCTCTCGGATCTTGCGGTCGTGCGCGGCAGGGCCCCGACGGCGAAGCCGGCGGAGCTCGGCGATGCGGAGTCGCTCAGGGTCGGGCAGCTGGTGATTGCGGTCGGGAACCCCCTTGGACTCGCAGGATCCGTGACCGCCGGCGTGGTCAGCGGCCTGGGCCGTTCCATTCCGGTCTGGTCCGGACGAAACCGCCGTATTATCGAGGACGTCATCCAGACGGACGCGGCGCTGAACCCGGGAAGCTCCGGCGGTGCCCTTGCGGACGCACGGGGCAGGATCGTTGGCATCAACACGGCAGTGGCCGGGGCAGGGCTCGGCCTGGCGGTTCCGGTCAACGCCACGTCCCGGCGGATCATCGCCGCGCTGCTGAAAGACGGCCGCGTCCGGCGGGCCTATCTGGGGCTCGTCAACACGCCCGTCCAGCTGCAGCCAAGCGCTGTGGTCAGGACCGGCCACCGCGAAGGGCTCCTCGTAGTCGAGGTCCTGGCCGACTCGCCCGCCCAGCGGGCCGGACTTCGGGCTGGCGACGTGCTCCTCAGCGTGGGCGAAAAAACCGTGTCCAACGCCGAGAGTCTCCAAAAGCTGCTGTTTGCCGAGGCCATTGGCGTGCCTCTGGAATTGGCGGTGCTCCGGGACGGGGCGGAAATCCGCGTACTCGCCGTCCCCGAGGAGATGAACGAAAAGTGACGGCCTCGCGGCTCCGCCCAAAGCGTGCGGCGGGGAGGCGGGAATAGCCAAAGCCTTCATTCACATGGGGGCCGATCGGTAATTCCAGCCGGTAGAAAAATCCATTACTCGACGCGGCGCCGCCGCCCGGGAGTGGTGATACTTGCCCATTGGGGCGAGTACGCACATTGCTTCCGGAGGTTACTTGGTAGCGCTCGCGGGTGTACCCGACTTTCCGCACGGTAAAGGATCGGGTAGCTTCATTCCTTGTTGCCCCCTGTTTTGCGTGTCACGGTTTCCATAGAAAGTCGGATGGAAGTGGGTCTCGGCACGTTCCTGTAATTCTTTCCGGCTCTCCGAAAGAGCAATTAAGCATTAATGGGGAAATCGGAGATCAACATGGACAAATTTGGCGGGCTCACATCGGGAATATCGGTCCGACTATTCGGAACATTTGAGATCCGGCGAAATGGCGCAGTGCTCACGGCGGCGGACATGGGCGGCCGCAAGCCCCGCCACATTCTGGAAATACTCCTGTTGAATCTGGGGACCCCCGTGTCCAAGACGCGCCTCGTGGAGATGTTGTGGGGATCCCATGCCAGCGATGGCGCGATCGCCACACTGGAGAGCTACGTCAGCGGCATTCGCAGGGCGATCCAGCCCGGCAACACAAAGAAGGGTCCGCTTCGCACCGCGAACGGCGGCTACGTCCTGGACCCGCAACTCGTAGAGCTGGATCTCTCGGTGTTCCACCAGCTGGTCCGCGCAGCCCGGCAGGCCCCGCCGGCTGAGGCCCACATGCTCGCCATGCAAGCCCTGGAACTGTCGGCTGAGCCGCTGCTGGGCTTTGAACTCGTGGCCGACTGGGCTGAAGAAGCGCGGGCCCGGCATGCTGCCGAGAAGGTCGCCGCCCAGATTCTGGCGGCCGAGACTGCGGCCCTTCTCGACAATCCCGAGCTAACCATCTCGCTGGCACAGACTGCCCTCCAGTCCGAGCCGCTGAACGAACGTGCGTGGACCATTCTTGTCACCGGATACGAGCAGGCCAGCCTTCCGGTCCAGGGGCTGTCCGCGTATGAGCGCTGCCGCCGCCTGTTCGACCGCGACCTGGGCTGCGCGCCGGGGCCGGCCCTGCAGGCCGCCCACCTGAGGCTCCTGCGGCAGCGCGCCGAGGGAAACACCGAACTCTCCGAAGTCCTGGCGGCGCTGCTCTACTTGGGCGAGCGGCTGCATGGCCCCAAGCGCACGCAGCTTGCCGCGGAGGAGGCACGACGCATGCAGGAGAACGCCGGCCGCGTCCTCGATTCCTTCCTGCAGCAGGCCCTGGCCGCCGTCTGACGCCGGGAAGGGCAGCAACCCGCTCCGCGCGTGGCTGCCCGTGCTCAGTCACGCGGCGCACAACGGGCGGCTCGGCCCAGTCGTGTAGCGGGGGAAAGCATGTCGCACACCGAAGGATAAGAGCCGATACTGTAGACCGCCACCGCCTACGCCGATCAGAACGAACGCGACTACCAAGCGCTGGTCGACGCCGTGAAATCCGGCCCGGCAAGGACGCCGCGACGAACGGTGCGGCCGCAGTCGCTACCCGGGAACTGCCGCCTGGTACAGGGTTATCTGGTTGCCCTGCTCCGCGAAGGCGTGGCCGACAATCGGCCCGTCGACCGAGCCGGTGCGGATCCACATCGCGGCTTCGACAAAGCTGTATGGATTGTTCCCGTAGGGCGGGTAGCCCCAGGGCATCTCGTAGTTGTCGAAGACGTTCGTGAGGTACCAGGTCCCGAAGGTGCTCGTCAGTTGCACCTGAGTGGCGATGTTGCGCCCGCTCACCGGTGATTTCCAGGTCTTCAACGCTTTCCACTCCGCGTTGTTCCCCATATGGAAGGTAAGGCTGCCGTCCGGTGTGCCATTGGGCGTCCCAAACGAGTTGCGGCCGATCTCCAGAATCGGCTGGAGGGGAGCCGATCCGTCTGGCTCGCCGTACCATTGGCGCCAGGTGAAGACGTTGCCATCGTTGAACGTCAGCGCCCCCCAGGTATACGCAGTCGTCCACGGCTCCTGCCCGGAGTTGTAGTTCCCCCATTGGTGCTCAAACCAGATCGTGCCTGTGAGATGGCGGGTCTTATCGCCTATGGTGACGGTGCCCGTGCTCTTCGAAATCGGGCCGGTGTAATAGTAGGACAGTGCGTACAGGTTGGCGGGATCCAGGTTCTGCCCGTTCCAGGGGATGTTCTGATTCTCAAAGCCGCCAAGCCCGACCGGCATGTAGCCGTACGGTGACTGGGCCGTGTTCTCGATGTCCATGGCGAGGGGTGAGTTGTTGTTGTTTGCGGCAACACCCGTGAATTGGAAGCGCCACGTGTCCGGCTCGGCACGGTACACCGTGGTGAATTCCACGTTCTCGCCCTTGGCGTTGTACTGGAAGTCGTCCGGCGAGGTCGAGTCCGGCGGCCGTGTCGCCTGCAATGAGCCAACAGCAGTCAGCTGGTGCGACCAGACCAACTCCTGCCTGGCGAAGTCCCCGAACGAGAAGCTGACGCCTTGCTCCCACACCGAGGGCCCCCCGGGAGCACTCGGGTTGTTCGTGATGTTGTAGAAAATGCCGAACTCTTCTCCGGTGCCGTCATCGGTGAAGAAGCCGGTCCAGTAGTGCCACTCCTGGACCAGGCCGCTGTCGAAGATTCCGCCGGTGTGCCATTTGTGGTCCTGCGGCAAGAGGTACAGGGCATGGCCGGAGGTTTCCTGGAGCGCGCCGGACTGGCTGGGAGCGGCCGCGCTTGCCCGAGGAGCGACACCCGCCAACAGACCCGCCGTGGCGGCCATAGCCAGACCCGATCCCAAGACCATACGACGGTCGATTCCTGGTCCTGACGCGCGGACGACATCCGCACCTGCATCATCGCCCTCGGTCACCGGGCGATGTTTCTGCTCTTTACTCTCATACATGACTAAACCTCCTAGTGGCCCCCCTTGCCTTCGTTGTCCGCGGTCGACTAACCGCGGATCCGTCGCGGGTCCGCGGCACTGGCTGGCCGGTCCGAACGCCGCACTTCAAGCTCTCCATACGAGAGAACGCGGCTCAGGCCATCCGGTTCGAGCATTTCCCGCGAAACTTGGTGCGGCCACTGAAGGGTGGCCGCCGTTCACCATTCCGCACCTGCTTGCGATTGTGGTCAACGTCCGGATGAGCACTTACGAATCCAAGTCTCAATCCTGCCTGCTGCGGCCGGGACCGGTACGGCCACGTTCGGAACCGGCACGTAAGGGTTCGCCCCGACCACCATCAATCCAGTGCCACCTGCGGCGGCGCGCGGGCCGGTGCTTCGCGATTCACGTCGACCTCGGCTACGCCACGTTTCCACATGGCAACCTCCCGGGAAACCGTCAGCTCGAAGTATGCTCGGATCCCCCATCCAGCCTGCAGGGAGTGCATGAGTTTCAAGCTCCCCCACAGCCAGAGATCCTTGCCGCTCTGCCCCTTGAGCTCCCGGATGGTGGCGGCCGGGTCGCGCGTCACGGTCGCGGCGGGAAAGTCGCCCCAGGGGGCGTCATCCAGCTTCGACGATGCGACGAATTTGGTGAGGTTGTTGAGCTTCTCGCCGTACTCGCCCTGGTCGTCAGCGTACGGCCAGTAGCCCTTGGACTGGGCATAGGTATTCGCGCCGAGAATCATCGTGTCGACCGAGTCGATGAACCCCATCACGCGTGCCTTGAACGCATTGTTGGTGGTCTCGGAAAAGGGCTCCGCTGACACGAAGCTGAGCCCGCCGTCCTCCTCCGCGGCGATGTTGTCGACGGTAACCCACTGCTGGACTATGAGTTTTCGCATGGCGCCAACTGTAGACCGCTGGCGCCGTCAACGCGCCCCTCAACAGTCGAGAGTGAATGGGTGGTCCAGCTCGTCGCCTCCGCTGATCCCCGCGCCCTCAATGGAGTGGCCGGACACCCTGACGGCATAGTCCTGGGCCGGGGGAGGGGTAGCTCTTGTTCCACCGGGACCCGGGAGTGCTTCACTGGAAGGTACGACGGCGGCCACGCCGCCTTTCGCCGCAGCCGAAGGTACCCGAATGCGCAAGATCATCCTCATGATGTCGGTGTCTTTGGACGGATTCTTCGAGACAGCTGGACGGTGATTCACGACGTCGTGCCTGAACAAATCGCGGAACTGAGGGCGCAGCCCGGGGGCGACTTCGCCCTTAGCGGCGCCAATTTGGCCGCCACTTTCATGCGGCACGGCCGATCGACGAATTTCGAATTCTCGTCCATCCCGTGGTTCTGGGGCAGGGCCGACCGCTGTTCGAGGCCCCTGGTGTCCGGATGGACCTCAGGGGCGAGGGGACGCGGACGTTCGGCAACGGCGTGGTATTCCTCCACTACTCAAGCGACGGCGCCATCGATATCGCGGACGGCGCAAAGTTAGCTTCATCACGCGGCGGGTTTTCGTCGAAAATCCGGGCGCGGCGGGCCCCATACTTGGAATGACCCCGGCGGACTTCCCCCACCGCCTGGCATGAGGAGGGTCCATGAAAACCTTGAATTTTGTGAAAAGCACTGTCGCCAACGAGTACTTTCCCGCTGCCGCGGTGCTGGCCGGAGTCGTCCTGTTCTGGGGCCTCGGGATCTTCGGCGGACTGTCCCTGCTGAGCAACCACCAGTCGCTGCTGACCACACTCAGCTGGTTGCTGTTCGTCTACGCGGCAGCCGTACTCACTCCACTCGCGGGACTGCTGGCAGTGGTGGACCTGTCGCGCCGCTGGCTGCGGAACCGGGCGTCCGGCGTCGGCCGCTCAACCGGGACCGCGTAGGGGCGCCGTGCGGCCTTATTCGAACCGGGACGGGTCGCCCATGCCTCGCCGGACGACTTCCGCGACTCCGCTGGAGTAGTCGATCACGGTGGTCGGCTCCGCGCCGCAGTCGCCGGAGTCAATCACGGCGTCGACGACGTGCTCGAGCCGTTCCTTGATTTCCCAGCCCTGGGTCAGCGGTTCCTCCTCGTCCGGCAGCAGCAGCGTGCTGGAGAGCAGCGGCTCGCCCAGTTCGGCCAGCAATGCCTGGACCACCACGCTGTCCGGGATGCGCACGCCCACGGTCTTTTTCTTCGGATGCAGCAGCCGCTTCGGCACATCCTTGGTCGCCGGCAGGATGAACGTGTAGCTCCCGGGGGTGACGGCCTTGATGCTGCGGAACACATCGTTGTCGATCTGCACAAACTGCCCCAACTGGGCAAAGTCCTTGCAGACCAGGGTGAAGTGGTGCTTGGAATCGAGATGCCGGATGGTCCTGATCCGGTCCAGTGCCTCCTTGTTCCCGAGTTGCGCCCCGAGTGCGTAGCAGGAGTCCGTGGGGTAGGCGATCAGCCCGCCGGAACGGACGATTTCCACGGCCTGGCTGATGGAGCGCGCCTGCGGGTTTTCGGGGTGAACATCGAAGTATCTCGCCATGGCACGAGCTTACGCCCGACGGCGGTCCGGGCGCCCAAACGGCCCTGACGGCGCCAATCCGGCATGCTTTGTGGTTGCTCGGCGCCCTGAGGAGGTAAAATGGATCTGGCCCTCGTCCGCGGCAGCCCGGCGACGGGCTCCGCTGATATTCCTCCGAGGCAGCCTTGGCAGCAGCGGACTCCACGATATTTGAAACCGTTATCCGTCATGATGGCCGGCCCCAATGCCGACGAAAAAGTGGATTCTTGGGCGACGCGTTTGAGCGCACCACGAGGAATCCCGCCATGGACAGCCGGCGCACAATGCGTGTCTCTTGCCGCCCACCCGGAATTGACACGCAATCAATGAAAGAGAGCTTATTTGTGGTGGATTTCATTTCCGGCCGGCTCAACCAGATCCTGTTCGCCGGCTGGCAGCATTTCAGTCTCGTGGCGCAGTGCTTGATCCTGGCTACCGTCCTGGCCGTGGCCATCTCCGTTCTGGTTTACCGGAATAAGAAGATGGTTTCTGTTGCAAACTCAGTCTCCGCGGTCGGACTGACCATCCCTTCCTTCGCCCTGATCGGGCTTCTGGTCGCGCCGTTCGGATTCGGTGTCGTCCCGGCGGTAATTGTAGTGGCGTTTTATGCCACCCTTCCCATCCTCCGCAATGCCGTCGTCGGCCTGTCGGGGATCAGCCCGGCCGTCGTCGAGGCCGCCCGTGGAATTGGCATGAGCCGGTTCCGCACGCTGCTGCGCGTGGAACTGCCGATGGCATGGCCAGTCATCCTCACCGGTGTGCGGGTGTCCGCCCAGATGGTGATGGGAGTGGCAGCCATCACCGCCTACGCTCTCGGTCCCGGCCTGGGCGGCTTCATCTTCTCCGGTCTCTCCCGTCTGGGTGGCGCCAATTCCTTCGAGTCGGTTGTGACGGGCGTCGTCGGCGTCGTCATTCTGGCCGTCATCCTTGATCTCCTTCTCGTCGGTCTCGGCCGGCTGACAACTCCGCGAGGTATCCGTGTCTGAATCTGCCCCAACATCCACTCCCGAACAGCTACGGCACGCTGAAGGAATCACCGGGGCCAGCATCCTGCTGGACAAGGTCACCAAGCGCTACCCCGGCCA
Source organism: Arthrobacter ginsengisoli (assembly GCF_031456935.1). NCBI lineage: Bacteria > Bacillati > Actinomycetota > Actinomycetes > Micrococcales > Micrococcaceae > Arthrobacter > Arthrobacter ginsengisoli. The sequence goes on from NZ_JAVDVQ010000007.1 coordinate 120,131, forward strand.
GGCCAAGCCTGCCGTGGACGGCCTGACGCTGGAAATTCCGGCGGGGAAAATGGTGATGTTCGTTGGCCCGTCCGGCTGCGGAAAAACCACAACGCTGAAAATGATCAACCGGCTCATCGAGCCCACCGAAGGTCGGATCGTGCTCAACGGTGAGGACGTCACGAAAAAGGACGGTGACCAGCTCCGGCGGAAAATCGGATACGTCATCCAGGCGGGCGGCCTTTTCCCCCATATGACGGTGGCGGCAAACATCGCCATTGTGCCCAAGATGCTGGGGTGGGACAAGGAACGCATCGCCGCCCGCGTCGACGAGCTCCTGGAGCTCGTTTCGCTGGACCCGGGCGTCTACCGGAATCGTTTCCCGAAAGAGCTGTCAGGCGGTCAGCAGCAACGCGTCGGAGTGGCCCGCGCGCTCGCCGCCGACCCGCCCGTGCTCCTGATGGACGAACCGTTCGGCGCGGTGGATCCGATCACCCGGCAGCGGCTGCAGGACGAATTGCTGCAGATCCAGGCCGACCTGCAGAAAACGATTGTCTGCGTGACGCATGACTTCGACGAGGCGGTGAAGCTCGGTGACTGGATCGCAATCTTTGACGAGGGCGCCCGGCTGGTCCAGTACGACACACCGGAACGGATCCTCGGGGACCCGGCCAACGAATTTGTCGAGAATTTCATCGGCTCGGGCGCGGGGCTCAAACAGCTGACGCTGACCCGGGTCGGCGACGCGCCGCTCGCCGCCGCGGTCACGGGCCGGCCCGGTGAGGCCGCAGCCGACGTCCTGGAACGCGTCAAGACGGCAGGCCACGGACACGCCGTCATCGTGGATGCCCGCCAACGGCCCCTTCAGTGGCTGTCGCGCCGCCAGCTCAGCCGCCTGCAGACGATCAGCCCCGTCCTCGATCCGAAGCTGCCCGTCGTGGGCAGCCGGGCGACGCTCAACGATGCGCTGGACACCATGCTGGTTTCCAGTGCCGGTGCGGCCCTCGTAACCGGCCGCCGCGACGCCTTCGAGGGCGTCATCGACGTCCAGACCGTCATGGCGGCCATCACCAAGGCGCACGAGGCCGCCGCGATGGACTCGATGGATGCCCCGGTGGGTACAAACACCGGCGCCATCCCCGCGGCGGCGGAACCTGCCGAGCCACTGGCCGCCGGCGAAGGACGGACCGGACAATGAGGCGTGCCGGGGAGCGCACCGCGACCGCGGGCGAGAACGCCGCCGTGCCGGAGACGACGCCGCTGGATACTGAGGCGCTCGACGCCGAATCCACCGTCGGGGCCGACGCTGTCATCGACGCCGGGACCGGCCAGCGCTCCTGGCGGGCCCTGGGCTATCAACTCCTGGGCATCATCGCCGTCCTCCTCGGTCTGGTTGCGTGGTTGAGCTTTGCGGACCTGTCGCCCGCGGAACTGACCACGCTGGCTCCCGGAGCCCTGTGGGCCTACACCCTTGAGCATCTTCAGCTGGCGCTGTTGGCGGCCGCGATCGTGCTGGTCGTGGCCATTCCCCTGGGAATTGCCTTGACCCGCAAGAACCTGCGCTTCCTGAGCGGTCCGGTGCTGGTGGTCGCCAATATCGGCCAGGCCGCACCCTCTATCGGGCTTGTCGTTCTCTTGGCCTTCTGGCTCGGATTCGGGTTCTGGGCCGCCGTCATTTCACTTGTCCTCTATGGAGTCCTGCCGGTACTGCGGAACACCATGGTGGGGCTCCAGCACGTGGACCAGCGGCTTGTGGAAGCAGGCCGCGGCATGGGCATGACTGCAGCCGCGGTCCTGTTCAAGGTGGAACTTCCGATGGCTGTCCCGATCATGCTCGCCGGGATCCGTACGGCGTTGGTGCTGCTGGTGGGGACCGCCGCCCTGGCGACGTTCATCAACGGGGGCGGGCTGGGGATTCTGATCACCACGGGCGTCCAGCTCAATCTGCCCGCGGTCCTCGTGGTCGGATCCTTGCTTGTTGCCCTACTGGCACTGTTTATCGACTGGGTTGGACGGGTCGTTGAACACCTGGCCCATCCGAAGGGACTCTAGATGCATGCTTTTGAATCGAACGAGCCGGCCGGAGCCGGGCGGACGAACGGGCGGAACCCCGCCCGGCTGCGCCGTTCAGGTGCACTGGCCATCGCCGTGGCGGCGCTTTCACTCCTGTCCGGCTGCGGGCTGGCGCCGGCCGCGTCGTACGTTCCCGAGGCGGGCCCGGGCACCATCAGGCCAGTTGAGGGTGCATCCGGGTCTCAGCTGACGGTCACCGGACGGAACAACACCGAGGGACTCATCCTGGGCAAAATGGCGGTGCTCGCTGCCAAGGCCGCCGGTTTCGAGGTCTCGGACATGACGAATGTCCCCGGCAGCCAGCCCACCCGCTCGCTCATGCTTGCCGGGAAGGCGGACATCATCTGGGAGTACACGGGCACCGCGTGGCTGTCGTTCATGGGGCACCCGTCAGGCATCCCGGAGCAGGACGCCCAATGGCAGGCGGTGCATGACGAGGACCTGGCCAACGGCCTGAGCTGGGGCGCCAAGGCTCCGTTGAACAACACCTATGCGCTCGCCGTGACGAATGAAACCGCGGCCAAATACGGGTTGAGCACGTTGTCGGACATCGCCAAGCTGCCGGTTGACCAGCGGACGTTTTGCGTTGAGCCGGAGTTCAACTCCCGGCCCGACGGCTTCGGACCAATGCTCAAGCACTACGGCCTGGACCGGGGCTCCGCTACCGGAGTGCCGGAGGGCAACATCGGCCTGTATGACGTCGGCGCGGTCTACAGTGCCACGGACAACGGTGTGTGCACCCTCGGCGAGGTGTTCGCCACGGACGGCCGGATTGATGCGCTGGGCCTGACAGTGCTCACCGATGACAAGAAGTTCTTCCCTGCCTATAACGTGGCGCCGGTGTTCTATTCCAAGACCCTGGCCGCGCACCCGGAGCTTGAAGGGATCTTTGCGCAGATTTCGCCGCTGCTGGACGACACCACCATGCGGGGCCTCAACCTGAAGGTCGACGTCGATGGCCAGGAGCCGGCCGATGTCGCCTTCGAGTGGATGAAGGAGCAGGGGTTCCTCACCGGAGCACCCTAGGCCACCTCGGCCGTCTCCAGCCCTGCCGCGGTGTAGGCCGACTGGGCCGGGGAGGCGGTCAGGTGCGCCAGCAGCGCCGCGGCGCCGGACCTGTCCCGGGCGGAGACGGCGATCGCGGCGGAGAATTCCGTGTAGTGCTGGACAGCGGCCGGGAAAGGCCCGGCGATCGTCGCCTCCGGCACGTACTTGAGTTCGCTCAGCTGCTGGACCGCAAGGTCCGCCCGCCCGTCCACCAGTGCCAGCGCGGTGAAACCGGTGTCGACGACCGTGGCCCGTTCATTGACCTGGTCGGCAATACCCAGCTTGGGCAACAGTGCCGCAAGGTAAACGCCGCTTGGTCCGGTCCGGGAGTAGGCCACTGAGCGGGCTGCTGTGAGAGCCCTGATGAGGTCCTCGACCGTGGAAAGGTCCGGGACCGGAACTCCGGGTGCAACCGCAATGCCGATGCCTGCCTTAGCGACGGTCGCGAGCGATGCGGCGTCGAGGACGCCCGCGGCGGCCAGCTTCTCCAGCGCGGCTGTGATGCCGATGACGACGTCGGGCCGTGCCCCCTCATCGACCTCCTGGACCAGGGCGCTGGTCGTGGCGTAATGCGCGTCCACGGCGATCCCGGTGGCACGCGTGAACTCTGGCAGGAGGGTCTCCTGGACGGCGCCCCGAAGGGCGACGGCGCAGAACACGGACAGGGCGGGGCGGTCGGTCATGGTGTCGGTTCAGCTTTCTGCGGGGGCGAGGACGATGTCGAAGCGGGTGCGGGCCCATTCCTGGTTGGTGAGGTCGCGGCCGTCGGGGGTGGGGGTGCCGGCGGGTTGGGGTTCGAATTTTTTGATCAGGGAGTCTTTGACGCCGAAGACGGAGTCGCCGATCTCGATCTGGGGGTCGCCTTGGACGAAGATGTGGGTCACGAGGGTGCGGTGGTCTGCGGCGGTGACCATGAAGTGCAGGTGGGAGGCGCGGACGGGGGAGCGGCCGACGGATGCGAGCATTTTGCCGACCGGTCCGTCGTGCGGGATGGGGTAGGGGGTGGGGGTGAGTCCCCAGAAGGAGTACTTGCCGTGGTCGTCGGCGAAGAGGTGGGCGCGGCCGGCGACGCGCTGGTCGGTGTATTGGACGTCGTAGAAGCCGTCTTCGTCGGCTTCCCAGACTTCGATCCGGGCGCCGGGGACCGGGCGGCCGTCGGTGTCGGTGATGGTGCCTTCGACCCAGCAGGGCTGGCCGGCGGCGCCGCCGGCGATGTCGCCGCCGAGCGGGATTTCGGGGGCGTCGTCGACGAAGAACGGCCCGAAGACGGTGGCTTCGGTGGCGGCGGCGGTGCCGGTGCGGGCCGGGTTGTTGATGGCGATGGTCTGCATGGACAGGCCCAGGACGTCCGAGAGCAGGATGAATTCCTGGCGTTTGTCATCGGTGATGTGGCCGGAGGCGGTGAGGAATTCGATCCCGGTGTTCCACTCGTCCCCGGTGAGCCGGACTTCGCGGACGAAGTTGTGCAGGTGCCGGGTCAGGGCCTGCATGAGCTGCTTCAGGCGCGGGTCTTCGGCGTGGTCGAAGGACGCGACCACGGTGTCGACGAGCTGTTGTTCGACGGCGGCCTGTTCGGGGCTGACGGTGGCTGCCGCGCCGGTGGTCCCGGTCTGGGTGGTTCCGGTCTGGGTGGTGTCGGGCATGCTGTACTCCTCGGATGCTGTGTGTGGTGGGGGCCCGGGTCAGAGGTCGAGCAGGAGGGCGGGGTCTTCGCCGGTGAGGGCGGCCTGCAGGAGCCGGGTGAGGTTCTCCGTGGTGGCCGGGCGGGGGTTGGAGACGGGCACGGCCGGGAGGATGATGGCGGCGGCTTCGGCGATCCCGTCCGCGGTGAAGCCGTAGTCGGCGAGGGCCTGCGGGGCGTCGAGGCGTTTGCGGAGGTCCTGGAGTCCGGTGAGGGCATCAGTGGTGCCGAACGCGGCGGCGATGCGGGCCTGGGCTTCCGGGGCGTGGGGGGCGTTGAAGGCCAGGGCGTAGGGCAGCACGGTCGCGTGGGTCTGGGCGTGGGGCAGGTTGAAGGTGCCGCCCAGGACGTGGCAGATCTTGTGGTGCAGCCCGGACCCGGCGGACGCGAACGCGACCGCGGACAGGTACGCGCCGTAGAGGGCCTGCTCCCGCCCGGCGGTGCCGGCCGGGTCGGCGGTGATCAGCGGCAGGCCGGCGGCGAGGGCGCGGATGCCTTCGGCGCCGAGGGCGGCGTTGATCGGGTCGGCCCGGGGCGCCCACATCGAGTCGATGCAGTGCGCCATGCCGTTCAGGCCGGACGCGACGGACAGGGCCACGGGCAGGGACAGGGTCAGGGCCGCGTCGTAGATCACCGTGACCGGCAGGACGGCGTCATCGACGCCGGTGGTTTTCCGGGCCGCTTCGGTCAGGCCCCACACGTTGGTCGCTTCGGACCCGGCGTAGGTGGTCGGCACGGCGATGATCGGCAGGCGAGAAGTCATCGCGACCGCCTTCGCGAGCCCGGTGGTGGACCCGCCGCCGACGCAGACGAGCAGGTCAACCCCGGCGCCGGCCGCGGCGGCGCGGGCCTTCTCCGCCGTTTCGAGGGGCACGTGCATCACCACGTCGTGGTGCCAGAGCGCCACCTCGATGCCGGCCGCGACGGTGCGGGCCATCCCGGTCTCGAAGTCCGAGGCGATCACCATCACCCGCTCCGCGCCCAGCCGGGCGACCTCCGCGGCGAGGTTCGCAGCGGCCGCACCGGTGCCGAAAAGGACCCGCTGGCCCAGCGTCACATGGTCAAAAGTCAGGCTCATTGGTGGTTCTCCCGGTTAAGGATCGTGGCGACGGCCTGGTACAGGGCGCCTTCCGGATCGGCAGGCAAGCGGTCTGCGCGCCAGCCGACGTGTTTGTCCGGCCGGACGAGTATGGCACCATCTTCGGTGACGCCGCGCAGTTTCGCCCAGTCGAAGTACAGGTCCGTAACATCCTGGCCGGGACCGATCACGACTGCGCCTACGGTGACGCCGAGCCGGTCGCTGACTTTGTGCGCCGCCGTCGTCCAGTCCTGGCCGGTGGTTCCGGTGATCAGCGTGAACTGGCCGTAGGGGGCGAGGTCGTGGGTGGAGAGCTTGCGGCTGCTGTCACCGACCCAGGCGTGCGGGAGCCGGCCGCCCGGATGTGTCGAGGCCTCGTAATACAGTTCCGGGTCGCGGGCCGGTACGGGCCTGGTGGTCCCGTCACCGACGATCGCGGAGGAGTTGTAGTGCTGGCCGAGTTCCACCCCGTGGGCGTTGAATTCGTAGTTCTTGATCTCCATCGCCGCCTGGATCGCCTGCCGCTTAGCGGCGCCTTCGGCGGTGGTGTCCTTGCGGGACTCGATCAGGGCATGCATCTGCTCGGCGGACTCGGCCTTGTCGATCCCGAGGGCTGCGAAGAGCTGGCCGAATTCCCGTCCGGACTGGTTGGCCCGGGTGACGATCTGCTTCGCGACCGGGGCGCGTTCGGCGGTGTAGGTTTCCAGCAGTGCCTCGCCGGCCTGGCCGGTGAGGACCGCGGCGATCTTCCAGGCCAGGTTGTAGGAGTCCTGGATCGAGGTGTTGGAACCCAGGCCGTTGCTCGGCGGGTGCTTGTGCACGGCGTCCCCGGCGCAGAATACCCGCCCGGACTGCAGCCGTGTGGCGTACTGCTCATTGTTGCCCCACAGCGAGGTCCCGGTGATCTCCACCTCGAGGTCCGGGACGCCGATCAGGTTCCGGACAATCTGCGCCGCCGCTTCATCGGTCACGGCGGGCGGTTCGTCGTTGATGTCGAATCCCCACACGATCAGCCATTCGTTCCACGGCCGGACCATCCGCACCAGGCCCGCGCCGATCCCGCCGATGTTCGAACCGGGCTGGAGCACCCAGTACAGCACCGAGGGCCGGTGCCCCACGAGCGCGGCGATGTCGGCCTTGAAGGTGATGTTCATCGACCCGGCGATGTCCATCTGCCCCTCATACGGCAGCCCGATGTCCGCGGCGACCTTGGAGCGGGCACCGTCCGCGCCGATCAGGTACTTCGCCCGGATCGTGTATTCGGTCCCGGTGAGCCGGTTCAGCACCCGCACGGACACCCCCTCAGGGTCCTGGCGGTGCGAGAGGTACTCGGTGGAGAACTGCGTCTGCGTGCCCCGCACCGTGGCGTTCTTCACCAGGATCGGCTCGAGGTAGGTCTGCGGGATGTCGCAGTTCAAGGACGGGGACGCCAGCTCGTAGTCGGCATGCCGCGCCGGGTGCGTGCCCCAGCTCAGGATCCGCCCGATCTCCTCCCCGGCGATCGAGGTGCAGAACACCGTGTCGCCGATCATCGCGTGCGGCGTCGCGTCGGCCAGGACCTGCTCCTCGATCCCCATATCCCGGAAAATCTCCATCGTGCGCTGGTTCGTGATATGCGCCCGCGGCGTGTTCGCCGTCCACCGGTACTTGGTGATCATGATGTTCGGCACGCCCAGTTCGGACAGGAACAGCGCCGCCGACGACCCGGCCGGACCTGACCCCACGATCAGCACGTCGGTGTAAACCACGCTGGAGTCCGGGAGAGCCGTTTCGGCGACCCCGTCATTGAAAATAACCATTTTGTCTTCCTTCGCTGCGGCCCGCGGGCCGGAAATTTGGAGCTGATTGAGTCGGGTGCCCTATTCGGGGGCTGGGATTTCCGGACTACCGTTGTCGTAGAGTCCTTCCCACGGGGAGGTGGAGATGGCTTCCGGCCGCGGCGGCCAGGTGCTTCGCGGCACGGCATTGCCCGACGCCGTGTCCTTCGAGCCGGTGTTGGCGCAAACAGCGTTTCCAGCCGCTGCACATGTTCTGAGCCTGATGCTGGCAAGCATGGTCAGCTCTGAACGCTGTCAGTGGCGGCGGCCCGGGTCCGGATCGAGTCGGCGACGAGGTCCATCACGTCGGCACTGGCTGGCAGGACGTTGACCATGGAGAAGAATGCGTGCATCTGGCCAGGCCACCGGTGGTGTTCGACGCCGACGCCGGACTCTTTGAGGCGCGCCGCGTAGGCTTCTCCTTCGTCGCGGAGAATGTCGTGCTCGGCGGTGATCACCAGCGCCGGAGCCAGGTCCGCCAGGGATTCGGTCCGCAGCGGGGATGCCTCCGGGTGGACCCGGAGGTCCGGTTCGGGCACGTAGTGGTTCCAGAACCACTGCATGAATTCGGTGGTGAGGAAGGACTGGTTTTCCGGTTCAAGGTAGGACGCCCGGGAAAAGTCCGCGTCCGTTGCGGGGTAGAGCAGGACCTGGCCGGCGAGTTCAGGTCCGCCATTGTTCCGGGCTCGGATGGCGGTAACGGCCGCGAGGTTTCCACCGGCGCTGTCGCCACCGACGAACAGCGGTACACGTGCTCCGGCGATCCGGTCCAGATTCTCTTCAGCCCACTGCAGGGCAGTCCAGGCGTCCTCGACGGGTGTCGGGAACGGGTGTTCGGGGGCCTTGCGGTAGTTTACGAGGACGACGGCGGCGCCGGACTTCGTGGCAAGCTGGCGGCCCAGGGTTTCGTAGCCCTCGATGGTCTCCAGGACCCAGCCGCCGCCGTGCAGGTAAACGAGCACGGCGTTCGGCTTCTCGCGGGGGACGAGGACTTTGACCTGGATGCGCCCGCCGTCGTAAGCGGTGAGGGTGTGGTCTTCAGTGCGGTGGACCTCGGGGCCGGGGCCGTAGAGGTCCTTCAGCCCGCCACTGACGACACGTGCTTCGGCCGCGGTCAGCTCCCACAGGGGCTTGGCATCGGGGCCGGCGGCCTGCGCCATGCCGGTCAGGAAGGCGGTAGTTGCTTCGTCAAGTGCCATCGGTTTCTCCTCGTTGAGATGTTGGCGGTGTGTTGGAGGGCGGTTTGGTCCGGCGTAGCGTCAGCTGATCGCGGAAAGTTCGCTCAGCCGGTGCCATGAACGGTTGTGGTAAATCAGCGGGCTGGCGTCGGCGTCGGGCGCCGGTTCCATGACCGAGGCCTGCAGCACCTGGACCGCCACCACGGTCGAGTCGCCGGCCTGCATGCGGTCCACAATCCGGCCGCGCAGCCAGGTCGGGGCGCCGTTCAGGACAGGTTCGCCGGTCACCAGCCGGGACCAACTGGAAGTGTCGGCGAAACGGTCAATGCCGCTGGTCGAGAATGTCTTGGCCAGGGCCATTTGGTCTGCGCCCAGTAAATGGACCACCAACGTTTCGGCCCGGGCCAGGGCGGGGGCTGTGGATGAGAAGGCCGAGAGGGAAAAGACAAGCAGTGCCGGGTTCGCAGACACGGAAATGACGGAAGTCGCTGTCAGGCCGACTGGACCGTCGCCGGCATCCGCGGTGACAACAGCGACGCCGGCCGGGTGATTGCGGAACGCGGCCTTGAAATCGTCGGCAGAGAGCATGTCCCCTGTGCCGACACTGGCGACCCGGGTGGTGGACGGTGCGGCGACAGCAGCCCTTGCGGCGCTCATTTCCCGGCCTCCGTGACCGTTGATTTTTCGGCCGGCGCCTTTTCAACGAGGGAGAAAAAGACCCATTCGGCGTTCTTGGCCAGCCCGGAGAGCATCCGGCCGCAGGCCTGCAGCACCACCGGACCGGAAGTCATGTGCTGCGTGCCGGCGTGCATGTCGCGGAAGAAGCGCTGCAGGTCACCGTGCCGGAGGGCCGCCGTCGCTGCCCACTTGTAGACAGTCATGCAGACCTCGTGGGCTGACCAGGTGGCGTTGTTCAGCGCGAGTCGGGTCAGCGTTTCCTGGTCGGCGGACAGGAGCTCGCCGCTGTCCAGGGTTGCCTCGTTGTCTCGCCAGACATCGAACACGAAGGCCCGGGCCGAACGCAGTTTGGCTTCGGCGGTGGCATACTCGGCGGCGAACTGGTCGGTGTCGACGCTGGTGCCCGGGGCACCGGATTTCTTTTGGGCGAGTGCCTTCATCTCGTCGAGCATCCGGCGTCCGACGCCGAGGGCCCAGCCGGCGTGGTTGATACCGGACATGTTGGCCAGGCCCGTGCGGTAGAGGGCGCCGCCATAGACGCTTTCCTTGGTGGTGACGTCGTAGGTGTAGGACTCGGGCACGAAGAGGTCTTCGCAGCTGTAGTCGATGCTGCCGGAGGCCTTCAGGCCCATCACGTCCCAGTTATCCACGATGGTGGCTTGTTCCTTGGGCAGCGTGAAGACCAGCGGCTGGCCGGTCTCCACGACAACAGCGGCCGTGTGGATGTGGCTGGCGTGCGGCAGCCCGGAGGCAAAGCTCCACGACCCGGTGAGGCGGTAGCCGCCGTCGACCTTTCTTGCCGTGCCCATCCGGGTGCCCTGGCCGGCCATCAGGTGGTAGCCGCCGTCGGCGAACAGCTCATCGGTGGCGTCCTTGCCCTGGTAGGCGGCCGTGGTGCCGGTGATCATCTGCAGGGCCATCACCGCCCAGCCGGTGGAGGCATCGGCATAGGACAGCTTTTCGATGACTTCGATAACCTGGCGGGGAGAGGCCTCGTAGCCGCCAAGCTCGCGGGGGATGCCCAGGCGGAAGACGCCGCAGTCGTGGAGGGCCTGGACGGCTTTGTCCGTGAGGCGCCCGAGTTCCTCGTTCTGATCCGCCTGCGACGTCAGCAGCGGGGTGATTTCGTCGATTCGGGCGAGCAGGGCCGGGACGTCGTCGCTGACGTGCAGGCGGCCGGTCGATTCCAAAGATGTTGTTTCCAAGAGTGTCTGGGACATTAAGTGCTCCTCGCTTGTTACGTTGCTGTCATTGCAATTTATGCGTGATCCGTCTCACCCTGGATACGATGGAGTGCACAGCGATGTTGTGACAGCGAACACAGCGAAGAGTGCTGTTTCTCCGTTCCGGCGCCCAGTGCCCAGTAGGGAAGTTGAGCCAATTCTTGAATGACCAGGCGGTGGTGCCGCGGATTTTCGCCGAGCAGGCGAAGGATCCGGGCTCTTGGGGTGCAATGGTCTCGTCCGCGCTCCTGGCGCTGGACATGGAAACCGACCATCCTGAATCATTCACGGCCCGGATGCGGAACCGCACCCAGGGCGGAATCCATCTGGCGGAAATCGAAGCCTCAGGCCATGCGGCGCGGCGCGGAGCGGAACGGGTGGCCGCGGATGGCGGGTCGTTGGTCCTCTGCCATGTGCTCAGCGGTGAGGGCTTTATTGTCCAGGACGGGCGGCAGGCGCAGCTGGGACCGGGGGACTTCGGCTTTTACCAGACCGGGAGGCCAGTCGAGATCATCGTTCCCACCGGCTTTAGCATCCTGTTCCTGAAGTTTCCCCAGTCCCTGGTCACGCTCTCGAGCCTGCAGATCGCGGACCTCGTGGCCGAGCGGCTGGACAGCCGTTCCGGCCTGGCTCCGGCGGTGGCGGGGCTGCTGGGCGGCCTGAACTCAGTCGTGGACACGCTGTCGCCCGAACTGCAGATGCTCACCCTCCACAACGCCGTGGACCTGACGGCAGCCATGATTCGCCACGAGCTGGCCGCCACCGTAGCCGAACCCGCCGGACAGAAACGCGTACGGTTCGAAAGCATCGCCGCGTACATTGATGCCCACCTTCAGGATCCGGACTTGACGCCCGGCCGCATTGCCGCGGCAAACTTTATCTCTGTCCGCTATCTGCACGCCATCTTTTCCGAAACCGGGGAGACCGTCGGCTCCTGGATCCGCACCCGGCGTCTGGACCGCTGCGCCCGCGAGCTGCGCGACCCGCGGCTGGCCGACGTCCCGGTGAGCGTGCTGAGCCATCGCAATGGATTCAAGAACCAGTCCTACTTCAGCCAGCTGTTCAAGGAGTACACGGGCCAGGCGCCCGCGGAGTACCGGGCGGCCTTGGCCGGTGCTGCGCCGCGAGCGCCGCGAACATAACGGCCATCGCTGCTGCGCCCGCGAGTACCTGGAACGACTCGCCGGCATGGCCCGCGCCGTCATCCCCCCGCGCAGGATATCGTTCCCGGCCATCGCCGTCGCGCGGTCAATGCTGCTCGTCGTGGTGGATGCGCTCCCCGAGCTGCCGGAGTGGTTCCCCGCTGCCCTTCCACTGCTTGGCGATGAACTCCGCGGCGATGGACACTGCCGTCTCCTCGGGGGTCCGGGCGCCCAGGTCAAGGCCTACCGGGCTGTGCAACCGCGCCAGGGCTTCCTCGCTGAGGCCAGCCTCGCGCAGCTTTGCGATCCGGTCCGCGTGGGTTCGGCGCGAACCCATGGCCCCGACGAAAGCGATCGGTGGGGCGCGCAGTGCAACGTCCAGCAGTGGGATGTCGAACTTCGGATCGTGCGTGAGGACGCACATGACCGTGCGTTCATCGACCAGGCCCTTCTCCAGCTGTTCGGCGAGGTAGCGGTGCGGCCAGGCGTGGACCACCTCCGCCGCGTCGGGGAAGCGTGCGGGTGTCGCGAACACGGCCCGGGCGTCGCACACTGTGACGCGGTAGCCCAGGAAGGTTCCCATCCGGGCCAGCGCCGAGGCGAAATCGATCGCGCCGAAGACCAGCATCCGTGGCGGCGGGGCGTAGCTCGCGAAGAAGACGCGCATGCCGGCATCCAGCCGCTCCCCGTCGGGACCGTAGCTTAGGATCCCGGAGCGGCCAGCGGCGAGCAGGCCCTGGGTGTCATCGCCCACGGCCTGGTTGGCCCGCTCGGACCCGAGGTCCCCCTCGAAGCCGTGCGGCCGCACAATCAGGTGCCGGCCCAGCCAGCCGCTGTCCGGGTGTTCGATGACCGTGGCGAGCCCGACGCGCCGCTCCCCGGCGATGTCCTGCCTGACGGCGTCGAGTTCGGCGAACGTTCGCCGGGAAACCGGCTCGACGAAGATGTCGATGATCCCGCCGCAGGTCAGGCCGACGGCGAACGCATCGTCGTCGCTGATCCCATAGCGCACGAGAACGGGAGTGCCGTCCTCCTTGACCTGTGTGGCCAGTTCGTACACGGCACCCTCGACGCAGCCGCCGGAAACCGAGCCGACGGCCGCCCCCTCGGCGGTGACAAGCATCGACGCGCCCGGAAGCCGCGGTGCCGACTTGAAGGTGCTCACAACGGTGGCCAGGCCGGCGGTGTCACCTTTGTGCCAGCCCGGCATCATGGCCGCCAGGACGTCACGCACGGTTAAACTTCAGCCTTCCGATCGCCCGGACCGTCCGGAACGCGGAGAGACGGCCGGCCCAGTACGAGACACACGCCACGACGGCCATGAGCGCGAGGACCTTCGCGGGGCTGGACAGCTGCCCTGCGGCGATCCCCTTCGCGAGGCTGAGGGCGTCCAGGCTGCCGGCCGGGGCAGTTGCCGGGGAAGCGGCGGTGGCAGCCGAGGGACCTGCAGCAGAGGGGCCGGCGGCCGAACCCCGGACGGCTGCACGGGCGGACGCCGCCGCTGCGGGCACCGCGTCCGGCGGCAGGCCCGGAAGTTCCGACGATGGCGCCGGGGCCGTCGCCGCGGAGACCTTCGCCGCGGCAGCCTCCGCCTCGGCGTCGGCGTCGAGCCTGGGGACAGGCGCAGGCTCAGGCTGGGGAACCCCGACTGCCGCCGCGGTTCCGGGGGCGCCCGCCGCGGTGACCATCGCCTGCAGGTTGTCGGCGAACAGGGCCATCATCTGTTCGGTGACGCTGCCAATCACACCCTTGCCCATCGCGGCGGCCTTGCCGGACAGGGACAGCTCGGCGTTGACGGTGCCGTGGGTTGTGCCGCCGGCCGCTTCGGTCAGGAGCAGGGTCACTGTCGCGTCGGCGGTTCCCTGGCCGCGGGCTTCCTGGGCCTTGCCGCCGAGCACCGCCCGGTGCTCGGCGGCGTTGCGCTCCACGACGTTCAGCAGGCCCTTGTACTGCATGTTGACCGGGCCCAGCTTCACCGTCATGCCGACCTGGTAGGCGTCGTCGGAGAGCTTGTTCAGGATCTGCGCGCCGGGGACGCAGCCGGCCACCCGTTCGAAGTCCATGAGGGTCTCCCAGACCGTGTCGATCGGTGCGACCACCGAGAAAGTGCTGTCTATTTGCATTAGCTGTTCCTTCTTCCCGTACGTGGCGGCCGGACCTCGCCGCGGATTGCGGCTGCCACCTCTGCCAAAGCCGTGTAGCTGTGTCCGCTGACGAAAGCATCGCAGTATGGCAGTGCTGCCGCCATGCCGCCCACCAGCGGCTCGTATTCCGGTGCGCCCTTGCGTGGGTTGACCCAGATTATCCGGTGCGCCAGGCGGCGCAGCCGCGCCATCTGGTCCGCCACCTGTCCCGGGTCCTCCTGTGCCCAGCCGTCGGAGAAGATCACCACCACCGCCCCGCGGGCGAGGCCGCGGCGGCCGTGTTCGTCGATGAAGTGCCGGATGCTCTCGGCGATCCGGGTGCCGCCGGCCCAGTCCGGGGCGGTCACGGCAGCACGGGCCAGGGCCTCGTCCGGATCGCGGTGCGTCAGCTGCCGGGTCAAGCGTGTCAGCCGGGTGGAGAACACGAAGGCCTCGGCACCGGCGCTTGCCACGGCTCCCTGCAGCAGCGAAACGAAGATCCGCGCATATGGTTCCATCGAGCCGGAGACATCGCACAGCATTACCAGCTTGCGGCGTTGCCGGCGGCGGCGTGCATACAACAGCCGGGTGGTGTCGCTGCCCGAGCGCCGGGCTGCGCGGACCGTGGCCCGGACGTCCAGCCGGGCGCTGCTGTGGGCTGATTTGCGGGTGCGGCGGCTCAGCCGGCGTGGGGTGGCGAGCAGCAGCCGGGACGCCAGCCGCCTGATCTCCAGGACTTCCTCGTCGGAGAGCTTCGCGAAAGACATCCCATGGAGCCGTTCCTCGGCGGAGGCCATGGCCAGGACGGCCTCGCGCTCCGGGCTGGTGCGGTCCCCGCTGTCCGGGCCCGCAGCCGCCACCGCCGGCACCGGCCACGGTCGAGGTGGCGGCAACGTGTGTGCCGGGGCGCGGTCCTCGGCCGGGGACGGCCGGGTACGTGATTCCCCGGGACCTCCGGGCGGCGACGCCTGGGCCGCGGCACGGCCGTGCCGCGCGGCGGGACTAAAGCCGTCACGGAACACTGCGGCGAAAACGGCGTCGAATACGGGCAGCTGCTCACGG
Source organism: Arthrobacter ginsengisoli (assembly GCF_031456935.1). Classification (NCBI taxonomy): domain Bacteria; kingdom Bacillati; phylum Actinomycetota; class Actinomycetes; order Micrococcales; family Micrococcaceae; genus Arthrobacter; species Arthrobacter ginsengisoli. The sequence goes on from NZ_JAVDVQ010000007.1 coordinate 135,212, forward strand.
CTGGACACCAACACCACCCGGCACACCCAGTAAAGCCGGTCCGCGTCGCTGGGCGGGACCAGGCGGAGGGCTTCGGCGAGCCGTACCGCGCGGTCCGGCGAGCAGGAGAGCCCGGCCCGGCGCAGCGCGGTGACGAACGCCGCCGCCAGGCTGGCCGCCTCCACACCGGGGGGTGCTGCGGCCGTCATGTGCGCAGTTCCAGCCATCAGCGCAGCTCACCCGTCCGTGCCGGCCACGAGCCAGTCGGCCCCGCGTGCGCCGACCAGTTCCAGGTCGTCGCGGTTCTTGACGATCGAGCCGATGGTCTGTTCCGCCGTGGTGGCGTCGATCCGGTCGATGCCCAGCACGGCGAGGGCGGAGACCCAGTCGATGGCCTCGGAGATTCCCGGCGGTTTGGCGAGGTCCAGGGAGCGCAGCTTCGTGATCACGGCGGCGGCCTGCAGGGCCAGCGGGCCGCTGCTGGCCGGCACCCGGCGACGCACGATTTCCGCGATCCGCCCGGGGCCGGGGTAGTCGATCCAGTGATAGAGGCAACGCCGGGTCAGGGCGTCGTGCAGGTCCCGTGTCCGGTTGGAGGTCAGGATAACGATCGGCGGGTGCGTGGCCCGGATGGTGCCCAGTTCCGGGATGGTGACCGCGGCCTCGGCAAGGAGTTCGAAGGTGAAGGCCTCGAATTCGGCATCGGCGCGGTCGATCTCATCCAGCAGGAGGACGGCGGGCCGCGGACCGGGGTGTTCGATCGCCTGCAGCAGCGGCCGGCGCAGCAGGTAGTCCGGGCCGAAGAGGTCCGTTTCCGTGACGGCGGCGTCCCGGACTTCCGCCAGCCGTATCCCGAGCAGCTGGCGCTGGTGGTTCCATTCGTAGAGGGCCTCGCCGGCGTCGATACCCTCGTAGCACTGCAGCCGGTACAGGGGCGTGTCCAGCAGCTCGGCCAGGGCCTTCGCCGCCTCGGTCTTGCCGACGCCCGCTTCGCCCTCCAGCAGGATGGGCTGCGGCAGCCGGACGGCGAGGAACAGGGCCGTGGCCAGTCCGACGTCGGCCAGATAGTCGTTGGTGTCCAGCGCCGAGATCAGCGAGGCGACGTCGGGAATCCGCCGCTGGACATCTTCCTCCGCCCCGGTGCGGGCCGCCGCGCTCACAGCGAGGCCTCCCGTCCGGCCAGGACCCGGCGGTAGTCCTCCTCCGTGTCGACGTCGGGTGGCACAGGTCCCGGAACCCGGAGTTCCACGACGTCGTCCGGGCGCTGCTCCAGCAGTTTCCAGACGGCCTTGTCGCCGTGCAGGGCAGCCAGCTCCGGGAGCATCCGCCGGGTGAACGCCAGCGGGTGGCCCGCGCCGTCGTCGTAACGGCAGACGGCGATGCCGGGGGCCGGCCGGCTGCCGGCCCCGCCATTGACCAAGAGCTCCAGCAGCGCCCGCGCGTTTTCGGCCCGGACGCCCGGCTGGTCCCCGAGGAGCAGCACCACGGTATCCGTGTCCGGGTGGAGCGCGGCGGCGCCGGCGGCGATCGAGGAGGAGCAGCCCCCGCCGAAGGCCGGGTTGAGCACGACCTCGCAGCCCGTCGTGTCGACCATGCTCTGCACCCCTGCGGCTGAGCCGCCCAGGACCAGTACGGTCTGGTCGAAGCCGCAGCCGCGTGCGGCCGCCAGTACGGCGTCCAGGAGAACGCCGGGGCCATAGGGGAGCAGCTGCTTGGGCCGGCCCAGGCGCCGCGACGCCCCGGCCGCCAGGATCAGCCCCGCGGTCCGGTGCTTCGTGGGTGGGTGTTCAGAGGGTGAGGGCATAGCGCTCCGGATCTTTGCGGAAGGCCGCACGGCAGCCGGGCGAGCAGAAGTACACCGTGACGCCGTTGTGCTCGAGCTGCAGCGAGGAGTCTGCGGCGGCGACCGTCATGCCGCAGACCGGGTCGATCGCCGTCGGCGGGGCCGCTGCCGCCGGCACAGGCGCTGTTGCCGGGGCGGCGTGCCGGGACTTCGACCGTTCCTGGATGAGCTGGGCCAGGATCGAAAGCGCGATCTCGCCGGGCGTGCGGGCGCCCAGCTGCAGGCCGGCGGGCGTGAAGACGCGGGAACGCTGCGCCGGGTCGACGTCGAGGGACTCCAGCACGGCGGCGCCCCGCGTGCCGCTGGCCACGAGCGCGACATACGGCACGCCGGCGCGCAGGGCCGCCTCGAGCGCGATCTCCTCCGCTTTGCCGTGCGAGGCCACGATCAGCGCCGCGTCGTCGGCCCGCGGTGCGGCCGATTCCCCGTCGGTGAGTTCCACGGCGAGGCCGACGCCGGCGCCGAGCGACTCCAGGGCCTGCGCCACTGGCGTGGTGCCGACCACCACAACCCGGGGCGCCGGAATGTTCGGCTGGAGGAAAATCTCGATCGCACCGCCGCTCAGGCAGGGGTTGGAGACCTCAACAGCGCCTTCCCCGGCAGTGCGGGACGGCTCGCCGGGGACCACGCGCAGCAGCAGGGGTTCCTGCGAGGCGAGGACCTGCAGGCTGTACTCCCGCACCGAGGACTCGACGCAGTTTCCACCCACGAAACCCTGGATCTCACCGCTCGTCAGGACCAGGGCAGTGTCCCCGGCGTGGGCGCTGGTGGGATGCTGGGCGCGGACCACCGTGGCGTGCACAAAGGGCTCGCGGCGGGCGGCAAGGTCATTCGCCCGGGCCGTGAGGGAGTCTGCTGACGGGGTCATCTTAGATCGGCGGCCTTGCCCGGCCCTGCATGGCGGCCCAGACCCGGGCCGGCGTGCAGGGCATGTCCATGTGAACCACCCCGTAGGGGGCCAGTGCGTCGACGACGGCGTTCACGATCGCCGGCGGCGATCCGACGGTGGCGGACTCGCCGATGCCTTTCGCGCCAATGGGGTGGTGCGGTGACGGGGTGACAGTGAAGCCGGTTTCCCAGTCCGGCACTTCCATCGCGGTGGGAATCAGGTAGTCCATAAAGGACCCGCCCAGGCAGTTGCCGTCGGCGTCGAACTCGATGATCTCCATCAGTGCCATCCCGACGCCGTCGGTCAGTCCGCCGTGCACCTGGCCCTCGATGATCATCGGGTTGATCCGGGTGCCGCAGTCATCCACCGCGATGAAGCGTCGCACCTTGACGTGCCCGGTGCCCGGATCGACGTCGACCACACAGATGTACGCCCCGAAGGGGAAGGTCAGATTCGGCGGGTCATAGGTGACCTCGGCGTCCAGGTTGCCGTCGACCCCCTCGGGCAGCGTCAACGTGCCATGGGCCGCCATCGCGATTTCCGAGATGGTCTTCCCGGCGCCGGGATCGCCCTTCACGAACCAGCGGCCTTTCTCCCACTCAAGGTCTTCCGGCCGGGTCTCCAGCATGGCCGCGGCGATCAGCCTCGCCTTGTCGCGGACCTTGCGGGCGACGAGGGCGACGGCGCCGCCGCTCACCGGCGTCGAACGGCTCCCGTAGGTGCCGAGGCCGAACGGCGTCTGGTCGGTGTCTCCGTGGACCACGTCGATGTCCTCCGGCGGGATACCGAGTTCCTCGGCGACGATCTGCGCGAAGGTGGTCTCGTGGCCTTGGCCCTGGCTTTGCACCGAGAGCCGAACGACCGCCTTGCCGGTGGGGTGGACCCGCAGTTCGGCGCCGTCGGCCATGCCGAGGCCCACGATGTCGAAGTGCTTGCGCGGCCCGGCGCCCACGGTCTCGGTGAAGAAGGAGACACCGATCCCCATCAGCTCGCCACGCCCCCGCTTTTCCTGCTGCTCGCGGCGGAGCTCGTCGTAGCCGGCCAGCTGCATGGACAGCCGCATGGCCGGTTCGTAGTTTCCGGAGTCGTAGACCCAGCCGGTCTTATTGGCGTACGGGAACTGCTCAGGCCTGATGAAGTTCTTCAGCCGCAGTTCTGCCGGGTCCATCTCCAGCTTTCGCGCCAGGATGTCCACCATGCGCTCGACGAGGTAGACGGCCTCGGTGACGCGGAAGGAACAGGCATAGGCGACGCCGCCGGGTGCTTTGTTCGTGTAGACGCCCGTGACGCTGCAGTAGGCGGCCTTCAAGTCGTAGCTTCCGGTGAAGATGGAGAAGAAGCCGGCCGGGTTCTTGGTGGGCTGGGCCGTGGCGTTGAACGCGCCGTGGTCGGCCAGGACGTTGGTGCGCACCGCAAGGATCTTGCCGTCCCTGGTGGCCGCGATCTCGCCCTGCATGATGTAGTCGCGGGCGAAGGAGGTGGACATCAGGTTCTCCGAGCGGTCCTCCACCCACTTCACCGGCCGGCCGGTGACGATGGACCCGACGACGGCCAGGATATAGCCGGGGTAGATGCCGACCTTGTTGCCGAAGCCGCCGCCGATGTCCGGGGACACCACGCGGATCTTGTGCTCCGGGATGCCGGCGACGATCGCGAACAGGGTGCGGTGCGCGTGCGGGGCCTGGGTGGTTTCGTACAGTGTCAGTTTGCCGTTGACGGCATCGAAGTCGGCGATCGCGCCGCAGGTCTCCATCGGGGCCGGATGCACGCGCGGGTAGACGATCTCCTGGGAGACGACGACGTCGGCGCTCGCGAAGACCGCCTCGGTTTCGGCTTTGTCGCCTATTTCCCAGTCGAAAATATGGTTGTCCGTCCGGCCCTCGATCTCGTCGCGGATCACGGGGGCGTCGGCGTCGAGGGCCTTCCGGGCGTCGATGACCGGCGGCAGGACATCGTATTCGACGTCGATCAGTTCCAGCGCGTCGCGGGCGGCGTAGCGGTCCTCCGCCACCACGAACGCGACCTCCTGGCCCTGGAAGCGGACTTTGTCCGTCACGAGGACAGCCTGGACATCGGCGGAGAGCGTGGGGGCCCAGGCGAGCTTGAGGCCCAGCAGGTCCTTTCCGGTGATGACGGCGAGGACCTTGGGTTGGGCCAGGGCGTTGGTGGTGTCGATCGAGACCAGCCGGGCGTGGGCCACGGGGGCGCGCAGGATGGCGCCGTGCAGCATGCCGGGCAGGACAATGTCGTCCAGGTAGTTGCCTTTGCCGCGGACAAAGCGCGGATCTTCCTTGCGCTGGATCCTGCCGTAGCCGATCGGGCGGTCCTCGTCGCCGGCCGCCGGGTTGCTAGGCCGTTCGTGCAGGACGGTCATGCCTTCACCTCTGACTCTTCGGTCTCCGCCGCGATGTCCTCGATGACGGTGTCCGTGCCGTCGAGGACCTCGTCCGCTGTCTCGTCGCTTTCGCCGCCGGCCGGGTGCGCGGCGGCCCACTGGACCGAACGGACGATCGTGGCGTAGCCGGTGCACCGGCAAATCTGCCCTGAAATCGCCTGCCGGATCTCGGTGCTGTCCGGGTGCGGGTTCTTGTCGAGCAGGGCGCGGGCGGTCAGCATCATCCCGGGAGTGCAGAAACCGCACTGCAGCCCGTGTTCCTCCATGAAGCCCTGCTGGACCGGGTCCAGGGTTGCCCCGCTGGAGAGTCCCTCGACAGTGCGGATGTCGTGTCCGGCGGCCATTGCCGCGAGCACGGTGCAGGATTTCACCGGCTGGCCGTCCATCAGGACCACGCAGGTCCCGCAGTTGCTGGTATCGCATCCCCAGTGGGTCCCGGTCAGGCCCAGGACCTCGCGGATGTAGTGGACCAGGAGCACACGGGGCTCGATGTCGCTGGTTACTTCGTTGTCGTTGACGGTCATGCTGATCTGCATCGGCTTCAGCCTTCCTGGGTCCGTGCGGCGCGGGCGCAGGCTTGTCGCAGCACCCGCCGGGTGAGTTCGTCGGCGAGATGCCGCTTGTAGTCGACCGGGCCGCGCTGGTCGGCGACCGGGTCGCAGGCTGCCGCGGCGAGGCGCCCGGCCTCGACGAAAAGCTCCTCCCGGGGCTGCTGGCCGCGGAGCAGCCCTGCCACCCCGGCGACGGTGTGGTCGAGGCCCAGGGCCGTGAGTCCGACGGCCGCGTCCGTGATGGTGCCGTCCGCTGCGAGGGTCACGGACGCGCCGGCGGCGCCGACGGCCCAGTCTCCCACCCGGCGCTCGACCTTCTCGTAGGCGCTGCCGGACCTGGGGCGGACCGGGAAGCGGAGCTCACACAGCAGCTCGTCCTGGCCCACCGCCGTTTCGTAGGGTCCGCGGTGGAAGTCGGCCATCGCCAGGCTGCGCTCGCCGGCCGGTCCCCGGATCACGGCCTGCGCACCCAGCACATCGCAGACCGTGGACAGGTCCTCCGCCGGGTCCGCCTGGCAGAGCGATCCGCCGATCGTTCCGCGGTTCCGGACGATCGGATCGGCGATCACGGCTTCGGCGTCCCGGACGATGGGGAAGAGCGCTGCGATTTCGTCGGACTCGAGAAGTGTCGTGTGCCGCGTCAGCGCACCAATCCGCAGTTTGTCGCCGTCGCGCAGGACGAAGTCGAGTTCGTAGAGGTCGTTGATGTCGATCAGCCACTCGGGCCGGGAGAGCCGGAGCTTCATCATCGGCAGGAGGCTGTGGCCCCCGGCGATGACACGTGACTCCGCGCCGTGCCGCGCGAGGAGTTCCAGGGCGTTGTCCACGGACGTGGCCCGCACATAGTCGAAAGGCGCCGGAATCTGCATAGTCCCACCTCACACCAAGGCGCCCGCAACGTCGCACGGCACCGATTTCAGGCCAGTCTTGCCCTGCCTGATACGGAGTGTCAATATCGTCATAAGCGAAAGGTTATGACGCCGTGCCGATGACATTGGGCCAGCTCCGCACGTTCGCCCTCGTCGCGCGGCTGGGCTCGCTGCGCGCTGCCGCGGAAACCCTTGGGGTGAGCGAACCGGCCGTGTCCTCGGCCCTGACGGCCCTCCGGCACGACCTCGGCGATCCGCTGTTCGTACGCGCCGGGGGAGGCATCGCGCTGACCCCGGGAGGCCGGGCGCTGGCCGAATATGCCCAGGATATCGTCGGGCTGGCGGACCAGGCCCGCTGGGAAGTTTCCAACGCCAAGAACGACGCCGGACGGCTGAAGATCGCTTCCACGGCGCCGTTCGCCGAACATGCGGCCGGCCGGCTGCTGGACCTCTTCACCAAGCGCGCACCGGGAGCTTCGGTGGACGTGGTCGTCGAATCCGCCGAGGACCTGGCGTCGCTCCTGCAGGAACGGGCGTACGACATTGCCCTGGGCGCCCGGCCGACGGCTGGGACCGCCGTGACCGGTCCGCGCCTGGAATGCGTTCCGTTCCTGCGCTACCAGCGCGCCCTGGTCGCGGCGCCGGGGCATCCGCTGGCGCGGCTGCACGGACCGGTCCCGGTGGCCCGGTTGCTGGACCGGCCGTGGTTCGCAGGACCGGCGGGGATCCAGGACGGTTCGGAGGAGGGCCGTTGGCTGGCGTCGACGGGGGTGGCGCCGGAGATCATCCGGCTCAGCAGCGAGACGGAAGCCCTGGCCGCGGTGCGGGCGGGGGAGGGCATCATGCTGGCTCTCGGCCACATCGTCCGGGCCGAACTCCAGAGCGGTGTCCTCGTCCGGCTGCCGGTCGTCGGGACACCGGTCGCCGGCCTGTGGTGGGCGAGCACCTTGGACCGCCGCCGGACCACCACGCTGGCGCAGACCCTGCAGCGCTTTGCCGGCACCGCCGACGCGACCGCCGCGATGGTTGCCCCCGGCGGCTCCCGGGGACTGGAACGCCGCGGATCGAAGTTCCATGTCGCGTTGTGGAGCTGACGCCCGCCCGGCGGGAGGCGATTTACGGCCCGGGTCTGGCTGTGCGGCATTGCGGAACGCAGGTCGCGGTGCTAACCCTTGTGGGGAAGACGGTCCGCTGACACCCCAACGAAAGAGGAGCACGACAATGACTTTGCCCCGGGATGAAGACAGCTCGCTGCGGCACTGGAGCGCCCGACTGATCCAGGCACTGCAGATCCTTGACCTGGAAGTGGACCACGAGAAGATCGTGCAAGTCGCGGACGAGTCGCTGAAGGCCGTGGGGCCGCACGCGGATGCCATCAGCGCCTTCATCGTGGGCTACGCAGCGGGAACCGCGTCGACCGCCGGCCGGAAGAGCACCCAGGACGCCGTCCACGCTGCGTCCAACAAAGTGCTCGAGCTCTGCGAGCACGGCGAGTCCGGCGGCCCGGACGAAGAGGGCTGGGCCAAGCGGGCTCAATAGCCCGCGGCCAGCCGCTCCCCCGGGGGACATGCCCTCCCCATGGGCGCATGCTCTCCGTGGGCACATGCTCTCCGGGGGGCATGCCCTCCCCGTGGGCACAGGGATGGACATATAGGCACTGTGTCCGGTGCCTGTTGCCAACACCGGACATGTCCCGCGGTGTGGCAATCAGGCTCCGCGGGACATGCCCTCCCTTTGGGCCCTGGAATGGACATATAGGCATTATGTCCAGTGGCTGCGGCGAGGGCTGGGCATGTCCAGTGGCAGCTCGCGCGGTATCTACCGGGGGGCGGGCAGGGCTGGGCATGTCCGTGGCAGGTCGCGCCGAATGTCCGGTGGCTGCGGGCAGGGCTGGGCATGTCCCGTGGCAGCTCGCGCCGAATGTCCCGGGAATGGGCCGGCCTACCTCGTGCTGGCCGCGCCGGATGCCAGGGCCGTGGAGCCGTCCGGGGTCTGGTCCGCACTGGGTTCGAGCCGCACGATCACGGCCTTGGACACCGGGGTGTTGCTGCCTTCGGCGGTGTTGTTCAGCGGCACGAGGACGTTGGCTTCCGGGTAGTAGGCGGCGGCGCAGCCGCGCGCGGTCGGGTAGGAGACCACACGGAACTTGCGGACCATGCGTTCCTCGCCGTCCTGGTACTCGCCCCGGATGTCCACGAACATCCCGTCGGCCAGGCCCAGCTCCGCGATGTCGTCCGGGTTCACGAACACCACATGGCGGCCCTTCTTGATGCCCCGGTAGCGGTCGTTGTGGCCGTAGATCGTGGTGTTGAACTGGTCGTGGGAGCGCATGCTCTGCAGGATCAGTGTGCCGTCCGGCTTCTCCACATGCTCCAGTTCGTTGACCGTGAGCACGGCCTTGCCGGTCGGCGTCGGGAAGGTGCGGGAATCCCGCGGCCCGTTCGCCAGGATGAAGCCGCCTTCGTGCCGGATCCGCTCGTTGTAGTTCTCGCAGCCGCCGACGACCCGTGAGATGTGGTCCCGGATCAGGTCGTAGTTCTTCTCAAAACCGTCCCAGTCGGCCCTGATCCTGTCCCCGACCAGGGCCTTGCCCAGCCGGCTGACGATCGCGGGCTCGGAGAGCAGCTGGTGCGAGACCGGTTCCACACTGCCCCGGGAGGCGTGCACGGCGCAAACGGTGTCCTCGACGGACACGAACTGCGGTCCCGACTCCTGGATATCGATCTCGGTCCGGCCCATGGTGGGCAGGATCAGGGCTTCCGCGCCGGTCACGGTGTGGGACCGGTTGAGTTTCGTGGAGATCTGCACCGACAGCTCGGTGTTCTGCATGGCCGCCACCGCCGCGTTCGTATCGGAAATGGCGCCAACGAAGTTGCCGCCGAGCGCGACAAAAGCCTTGATCCGGCCGTCGCGCATCTTGTTGATGGTTTCCACGGAGTCCACGCCGTGCTCGCGGGGAGGCTCAAAGCCGAACTCGTCGCCGAGGGCATCCATGAAGGACTGCGGCATCTGCTCCCAGATGCCCATGGTGCGGTCGCCCTGGACGTTGCTGTGGCCCCGGATGGGAGAGGCGCCGGCGCCGGGCTTGCCGATGTTGCCGCGCAGCAGGAGCAGGTTGATGATCTCCTTGATGGTGGCCACACCCTTCTTCTGCTGCGTGATGCCCATGGCCCAGGTGATGATGACTTTCTCGGCCTTCAAATACCGGGCTGCGAGTTCATCGATTTCCGCGGCGCGCAGTCCCGTCGCCGCGAGGACCGCCTGCTCGTCCAGCAGGCTGAGGTGTTCGCGGAGATCCTCCAGCCCCTCGCAGTGCTCGGCGAGGAAGGCATGGTCCAGGACGGTGCCCGGGTTGCGCGACTCGGCGTCGAGCACGCGTTTGGAGATTGCCTGCATCAGTGCCATGTCGCCGCCGATGCGGATATGCAGGAACTGGTCCGCGATCTGCGTGCCGTGCCCGACGATGCCCTTGATCTTCTGCGGGTTCTTGTAGCGCCGCAGGCCGGCCTCCGGCAGGGGATTGATGGCCACGATTTCGCCGCCGTTGTCCTTACAGGCTTCCAGCTCGGTCAGCATCCGCGGGTGGTTGGTGCCCGGGTTCTGGCCCATAACGATGATCAGGTCCGCTTTGGCGTAGTCGTCGAAACTCACGGTCGCCTTGCCGATGCCGATGGTCTGGCCCATCGCCCAGCCCGAGGATTCGTGGCACATGTTGGAGCAGTCCGGCAGGTTGTTGGTGCCATAACCCCGGACCATCAACTGGTAGAGGAAGGCAGCCTCGTTAGACGTGCGGCCGCTGGTGTAGAAGGCGGCCTGGTCCGGGGAGTCCAGGCCCTTGAGCTTGTCCGTGATGATCCGGATCGCCTCGGGCCAGGCCACCGGCTTGTAGTGGTCCTCGCCGGCCGGCTTGTGGACCGGTTCGGTCAGCCGCCCCTGCAGGCCCAGCCAGTACTCGGACCGGCTCCGCAGTTCGCTCACGGAATGCTCCGCCCAGAACTCCGGGCCGATGACGACCGGGGTGGCCTCCCAGGTCACCGCTTTGGCGCCGTTTTCGCAGAATTCGAAGGCTTTGCGGTGGTTCGGGTCCGGCCATGCGCAGCTTGGGCAGTCGAAGCCGTCCTTCTGGTTCATCGCCAGCACGGTCTTGCGTGTCCGGTTCACCCCCATCTGTTCGATCGCCGGCTTCATCGAGTGCAGCACTCCGGGGATGCCGGCAACCCAGTCCTTGGGACCGTCTCCGACCACGAGGTCCTTATCGCCGTATTCCTCGACCTGGGGATTCTTGCGGGTCACGTCTACTTCCCTTCGGCTGGCTCGGCCTGTTCAGGCTGGCGGTTCTCTTACTTCGCACACTACCTTCGGGCCTATTACAGGCCTATCAGGTGTCCCGGAGAGCCGCAAGGGATCTGCCGCGGACCTCCCGTTCAGCCACGCGCCACGAGGGTGTCCCGGATCTCGCGGCGGAGGACCTTGCCGATGAGCGAGCGGGGGAGCGAGTCGAGCACCACCACCTGGCGTGGCACTTTGTAGGCGGTGAGGTGTTCCCGCGCAAAGGACAGCAGTGCGTCGGGAACGATCGTGACGCCCGGGACCGGCACGACGGCGGCGACTACTTCTTCGCCTCCTCCGGGTCGGGGCAGTCCGACGACGGAGACTTCCGCAACGCCCGGGAACGTGGCGATAACGTCCTCCACCTCGCTGGGCGAGACGTTGAAGCCGCCCGTGATGATCAGCTCCTTGATCCGGTCCCGAATGGTCACGAAGTAGTCGTCGTCCACCGAGACGATGTCGCCGGTCCGGAACCAGCCGCCCTCGAGCAGGGCCTCCTCGGTCTCCTCCGGCCGGTTCCAGTAGCCGGCGAACACCTGGGGTCCGCGGATCAGGAGTTCCCCTTCCTCGCCCGGTGCACGGTCCAGCGCGACGTCCCGGGGATCCACCACCCGGATGTCGGTCAGCGGGAACGGGACTCCCACAGTACCCGGCTTGCGGCTGGGACCGAAGGGGTTTCCGATTGCGATCGGGGAGGTTTCGGTGAGCCCGTAGCCCTCAATCAGGTGACCACCGGTCGCTTTCTCCCAGGTGTCCACCGTCGCCGTCGGCAGGTTCATGGCGCCGGAGATGGAGAAGCGGATGCTTTCCAGCCCGACGCCGCGTTCGGCCGCGGCGGCGGCGATCCGGTCGTAGATCGGCGGCACGGCCGGCAGGAAGGTCGCCGGCGACTTCCTGAGCGCCTTCAGGACCAGCTCGACGTCGAACTTGGGGAACAGGACCAGCTTCGCCCCGATGCTCAGCGCGAAGGTCATGCAGAGGGTCAGTCCGTAGGCATGGAACATCGGCAGCACGGCGTACACGGTCTCCCGGCCCTCCTTGAGCCCCGGCACCCAGGCCCGGCCCTGCGCGGCGTTGGCCTGCAGATTGGCGTGGCTGAGCATCGCGGCCTTGGGCAGACCCGTGGTGCCGGAGGTGTACTGCAGGACGGCGAGGTCCCGGGCAGCGGGGCGCGGATGCTTCTTCCTCAATTCTCCGGCGTCGAGCAGCTCCCGCCACGGCAGCACGGGCCGAAGGGCGGGCGCGGGCCGGCCCTTAAGCTGACCCTTGCCTACCGTCAGGGCAGCGCGTGCCTTGCGGGCTGCGGCCACCGGAAGCCGGAGGGCCAGCCGTTGCAGGAGCGGCATCGCCGGGATCAGTTCGACCGAGACGATGCTGCGGAGCCCGACGTCGGCCGGCAGCTGGCGGACCCGCTCCACCGCCTGATCCCAGACGATCGCGACGGCGGCCCCGTGGTCCTCGAACTGGTGGCGCAGTTCCCGGTCCGTGTAGAGCGGATTGTGCTCGACGACTACGGCGCCAAGCCGCAGGACGGCGTGGAACGCAACGATGTGCTGCGGGCAGTTCGGCATCACCAGGGCGACCCGGTCGCCGGCCTTGACGCCCAGTTTGTCCAGGCCGGCGGCGGCCCGGCTGATCAGCGTACCGAGCTCGCGGTAACTCGTGCGGGCACCGAAGAACTCCAGGGCCGTCTTCGACCCGTAGCGCCGAACGGATTTGTCCATGAGGTCGACCAGGGAACCCTTGGGGAGCACCAGGTCCGCCGGAACACCCGGACCGTAGGACTTGGTCCACGGCCGGTCACGCCAGGGCAGCCCAGGCTCCCGTGCAGGGCCGTTGGAAGCGGCGCCGCTCGATGCCGTCCGAGTGGATTTCTTCTTCATGATCAGTCCTTGCGCCTGGGAGCCGCCGGGTGTCCGCGTGCCAAAGAGCCCGCCCGGAAAATCCTACCGGCGCCGGGGCCGCGCGACGGTCCGGTGCCGGGCACGCGACGGTGCAGAGCCGGGTGCCGGCCGGATGCCGGCCCGCGCGGACGCCGACCATGGTGACCTTTGGCCCTAGGGGCAGGTCCGGCGCGGGCGGAAGCTGGGGGTACATCGCCTGCGCGGGCCCCGCCGTGCACCTTCGTGCCGATGCGGGTCATGCCACGCGGGAACGGGAGCACCATGAAGCACCAGCAGCCCACCCTCCGTTTTCTCGGAGCTACCGACACGGTCACCGGCTCGCGGTACCTGCTGGAGGCCGGCGGCTCACGCGTTCTGGTGGAATGCGGCCTCTTCCAGGGCTATAAACGCAGCCGCGAGCGCAACCGGATGCCTTTCCCGGTTCCGCCGTCCTCGATCGACGCCGTGGTCCTGAGCCACGCGCACTTGGGCCACACCGGGTACGTTCCCGCCCTGGTGCACCGGGGATCGTCCCGGCACAGTCCGGCGTTGCCGGTGTATACCGCGGCCGATGCGGTCAAATCCCTGAACAGTTTCAAGATCCACGCTTTTGACGATCCACTGGACCTTGGCGGCGGAATGGAAATGACGTTCCTGCCGGCCGGTCACATCCTGGGCGCCGCCCAGGTGCACGTGCGGATCGGCGCACAGTCCGTGCACTTCACCGGGGACCTGGGTCGGACGGACGACCCGCTGATGTACCCGCCCCGCCCCCTCGGGGAGACCGGGGTGCTGGTCACGGAGTCCACGTACGGGAACCGGAAACACTCCGCCGGCGAACCCGAAAAACAGTTGGGCGACATCATTAACCGGGTCGCGAAGCGCGGCGGCGTCGTGCTGTTCGCCGCGTTCGCCGTCGGCCGCGCCGAAACACTCATGTTGCACTTGTCCCGCCTTCGTGCCAAGAACCTGATACCGGATGTCCCGGTGTATCTCAACAGCCCGATGGCCATTGATGCGTCCGGGATGTACCAGCGGCACCGCGAGGAGCACCGGCTCAAGGAGCAGGAATACCTGGACATGTACAAAGTTGCGAAGCTCACCCGCTCGGTGGATGAATCCAAGCTGCTGAATCTCCGCGGCGGCCCGATGATCATTATCTCCGCCAGCGGAATGCTCACCGGCGGGAGGATCCTGCACCACCTGGCCGCCTACGGGCCGGACCCGAAGAACGCCGTAATTCTCAGCGGCTACCAGGCCGCCGGCACCCGCGGCGCGTCCCTGGCGGCCGGCGAACGCGAACTCCGCATCTACGGCGAAGACGTCAAGATTCGGGCCGAGGTGGTCCAGCTGGAAAGCCTCTCGGCGCATGCCGATTCGGACGGGATCATCTCCTGGCTAAAGGCTGCGGCGGGAGAACCCCGGATGACGTACATCACCCACGGCGAACCGGACGCCTCTGATGCGCTGCGCATCCGGATCAAGCACGAGCTCGGCTGGCGTGCCCGGGTTCCCGAACACCTTGAACAGATCTCCATCGAGGAGCCCCAATGACTTCCGGCGTCGCCAAATCCGCTGTCCTGGCTGAAATCCACTCGCTGGCCCGGCCGCTAAAGTCCGACCGGGACCTCGACGGCCTGGTCCGGCGCGCGGCGGACTGCCGTTTCGTCGCGATCGGCGAGGCCTCCCACGGCACGCACGAGTTCTACACCTGGCGTGACACGCTCAGCAGGCGGCTGATCGAAGAGGAAGGCTACAACTGGATCGGGGTGGAGGGCGACTGGCCCGACTGCTGGCGGATCAACCGCTGGGTGCGGGGCGAGGCGGGGCAGGACCACGGCGTCCACGCACTGCTGGGCGGTTTTGAACGCTGGCCCACGTGGATGTGGGCCAACGAGGAAGTCGCCGCCTTCCTGGACTGGCTCCGCGGCTGGAATCTGGCACGCCCGATGAGCCGACGCGTCGGCTTCTACGGGCTGGACGTGTACTCGCTTTGGGATTCACTCCGCGAGATCATCGGCTGGCTCGAGGACAACGTCCCCGACGCCGTCCCCGCCGCCATGCGCGCCTGGCAGTGCTTCGTCCCGCACCACGAAGACCCGCACAAGTACGCCTGGAGCACACGGCTGGTTCCGGAGTCCTGCGAGGCGGACGTCATCGCCCTCCTCACCGAGGTCAGGAACCGGGTGTCGGGCCAGGGAGACCACGGCGAGGGAGCGTTCGACGCAGTGCAGAACGCCGAGGTTGCCGCGAACGCCGAGCACTACTACCGCATTATGGTCCGCGGCGACCGCCGGTCGTGGAACGTCCGGGACCATCACATGGCCGACACCATTGACCGGCTCAGCCGGCACTTGGGACCCGCATCCAAGGGCCTCATCTGGGAGCACAACACCCACGTGGGCGACGCCCGGGCGACCGACATGGCCCAGGACGGACTCGTCAACGTGGGGCAACTGCTGCGCGAACGTCACGCCGCGGACGGCGTGATGCTGGTCGGCCTGGCCTCCCACCGGGGCGAGGTGATCGCCGCGGACGCCTGGGGAAGCCCCGAGCGCATCCTGCCGGTGCCACCGGCGCGCCCCGGAAGCCACGAGGACTTCCTGCACGAGGCCTTGGGGGTGCCGTCGGTGCTGGACTTCGGTGAGGACAGGTCCGGTCCGTGGTTGTCCACCTGGCTCGGCCACCGCGCGATCGGTGTGGTCTATCATCCCGAGCGGGAGCTTGGGAACTACGTTCCGACCCGGATTGGCGAGCGCTACGATGCGCTGATCTGGTTGGAGCACACCGTCGCGCTGCGTCCGGTGCACCACGAAGGGCCGCCCCGGGAACCGGAATTCGAGACCGAACCGACCGGCTACTGATCCGTTGGCCGCTATGGGCCGCCGGGCCGCCGCAGCATAACGACGGCGGCCGGGACGTACCAGAGCAGCGGCACCAGCCGCAGTGCCGTGGTCACGACGCCGGTCGGGGACAGCGGCCCGTCCGCCGGAACCAGCGAGAACGTGGAAACGAACGACGCCGCGGCAGCCGCCGCGGAAATCCATCCCAGCCAGCGGGGATAGGCCAGCTGCCGCACGGACAGCAGCGCGATGGCCAGGAACATCATCCCCGCCGGCAGGTTGGCCAGGCCCAGCGTGACGAGACACAGATCCGCGACGGCGGCAGCCACGTTCGGGGGAACCCCGGCCTGTGACGGAAGCGTCAGGGTGATCTGGGCAGCCTGGCCCAGGATGTTGAGGCCCACGGCCAGCGCACCGGCGGCGAAGGCGATTCCGGCCACCGTGCCCGGCGCCGGTTCGACCCGCAAAAGCCGAGCCCGGACGAAGCCAAGGAACCAGAGCAGCGCCGCGGAGCTGAAGACGAAGAGCATGCTCTGCGCCAGGACCGGGGCCCGGTTCGCCGCCAGATAGTCCGCGTAGCCGGGGTCCGCGGCGTCCGGCCACGGGCCGGTCAGGGACCCTTCCAGCAGTCCGCCGGCCACGCCGAGCGCGGCTGCGAGCAGGCCGCTGAGTGCACCGGTCCGAACGAACTGTCCGGCGTCGGGCGGGGCCTGCTGCCTGCGGGAATTCTGCATGAGGCTCCTGTCAGTGGCTTGACGCTACGCGCGGGGGCCAGGGCCGGTGAGGGGCTTAAGGCCCTAACCGGAGGCCAACCCGGCGCGCACACTGAAGTGCCGGCGGACTCCTGGGGCGGCCGCCCGGGTCATGCGCGGCAGAATTGACCGCCACGGAAAAGAGCAGGAACCAGAATGAACAAGCCAATCGTCGTCGGTATCAACGGATCAGCCGGAAGTGAGGCCGCCCTGACCTGGGCTGTGGAGCGGGCGTCGCGTGACAAGCTTCCGGTGACCGCCATCCACGCAGTGGATGACCGCTGGATGACGCCGGATTTCCAGTACCACGAACTCATCAGGCAGGCGGGCATGGAACTGCTCCAAAACGCGCAGGCCAGCGCCAGGGAGCAGACCCCCGATGTTACGGTGGACATCGAACTTCGTCATGGCAGCGCCGGCTCGGTGCTGCGGGAGGTCTCCAAGGAAGCATCCCTGGTGGTGGTCGGCGGGCATGACAAGCACTGGATGGACGGCGGTCCACTGACGGACCGGGCCCTGCAGATCGTCTCCGCCTCGGAAGTCCCCGCGGCCGTGATTCCGCTGAAACGCGGCTCCGCGGGCCGCGGCGTCGTGGTTGGCGTGGACGGCTCGGAAGAGTCACTGCAGGCGGTGGAATTCGCCGCCGCGGAAGCAGACCGGACCGGCGAGGAGTTAACCGTGGTGCTCGCCTTCCGCAGGCCGGCCCGCTGGGTAGAAAACCAGATGCCGAACAGCGGGCTCGCCGAATCGATCCTCGAGGAGGACCGGATTGTCCTGGCTGAATCGATTGCCGGACTGGCTGACAAGTACCCCGACCTCGTCGTCCATAAGCAGCTTGACACCAACACTGAACCGGCCAAAGCACTGGTCGAAGCCGGAGCGGAGGCCCGCCTCCTCGTGATCGGCAGCCACGGCCGTGGTGGTTTCTCCCGGATGGTGCTGGGTTCCACGGCACACGCCGTTCTTCTCAATGTGCCGTGCCCGACCATCGTGACCCGCGTGCACAAGGTCAAGCACGAGGACTGACCGCTGATCGGCGGACTCCCAGACAGTGCCTCCCCGTACGAGGGGGCACTGCCTTTGTCGGGGCCCTTGAGCCTGCCGGAAGCGGATGGGAGGATGATGCAGTGGAGCAGTTCTACGATTTCGTCGGGCACTTCTGGTGGCTCATCTTTCCGCTGAGCGGACTGTTTGGTGGCTGGGCGCGTTCGTGGTCCAGGGCCAGCGAACGCCGGCACCGGCGCCGGGTGGAGCTGTATCAGCTCCGCAACCGGGCGGCGGACGTGGAGCAGGCCAGCCGGTCCCAGGTCCGGCAGCTTATGCAGAGCCACGACGACGTCAACCGGCGCTGGCTCGACTACGAACTTGACGTGGGAAAACTCATCGACTTTCCGGTCATGACCGATGTGCGCGAACCGTTGACCGTGGCGTTCCTGCGAGCGAAGCGGCTCGCCGACGGTTTGCGCCCGGGAGCTCCCGAGGAGATCACAACGGCGGCGCGGCTCGCAGAGTACCGGGAAGCCGTGCAGAGTTTCGAACTGGCGTTCGACGTCGCCGAGCGGGAAGCCCGGCGGATCAAGGACAGCAATTTCACCGGCCCCGAACGGGAGCGCCTCGCCACGGCGCGGAAGCTGCTGCGGATCGCCTCCGATGCCGCCGCCACACCGGCGGAGCGGCAGACGGCGTACAAGCGTGCCCGGCGCGAACTGGACGGATTGATTGTGCTGCCGGACGCGACGCTGGCAGCGCTGGAAGAGAAGATCGCCGGGATGCTCGACGCCGGGAGAACTCCCGACCTCCACCAGGGCTAACCGAAGTCGCCGCGGGGACCACCCGGCCACGAGGAAAGCCCCCTCAAGTTGAGGGGGCTTTCCTTGTTAATGCCGGGTCAGGAGCTACGGCTCAGATCCACTTCGGGGCGGCCGGAACCGCCGAGGGCGACGCCGCAGGGTCGACGGCGGTCACGCCGTCGCTGCCGCGGCCGGCCGCCCATTCGACAACGGATGCCAAGGGGCCTGAAACGACCGTTGCCGACGCTGCGGCGGTGTCCCCGAACGTGAGGTCGCGGTCCGTCACCTTGACGAGAAGGCCCGCATCGGTGCCGCGGGTCTTCCAGGCGCCGGTGATGTCCTTGAGCAGCCGTTCCAGCACGGGAACCGGGATGTCCTGGAAGCGGGCGCCATTGTCGAGATCGACGGCGTGCATCCAGACTTCGCGGGTGCGCATCCAGACGGTTTCGCTTGCGGGGACTTCGCGGCCCTGGATGGTCCTGACTTTATGGTGCCAGGCATCCTCGGGCAGGTCGCGCCATTCCACGTTGAGGTGCACCGCGGAGTGGTCGAACAAGTGCCGCAGCGCGATCGGGCTCAGCGTGGCGCCGAAGTTGATCTCGTGGTCGCGGACCTCGGTGGAAGCGTACATCGGGGTTTCCACCCCGGTGGCCGCCCACTCGACCAGCCGGGCGATCGCCCGCGCGTTGTAGCCGATGTGTGCCGTGATGTGGCGGCGGGTCCAGCCCGGCAGCAGTGTATCCCCGTCGAGCTCAGCGTCACTGAGTTCGTTGAGCTTGCGGGCGAAGAACGCCGTACCCCGGCGCGCCTGCAGCAAGGCCGCGCGCAGCTCCGGATCCGTCGTCTGGTCGTGGCGGGCGACCATCAGGCTTCCTTGACTACGCGGTTCTTCAGCTCTCCGAGGCCCTCGATGGTGGTGACCAGGATCTGGCCCTCCTGCAGGTAACGCTTCGGATCCTGCGCGTGGCCGACGCCGCCGGGGGTGCCGGTGGCGATCACATCGCCGGGGTTCAGCGTGATGATGGTGGAGATGTAGGAGACCAGGAACTCCGGCGTGAAGACCACGTCGTTGGTCGGCGTTGACTGCTGGATCTCGCCGTCGACCGCGGTGGTCATGAGGCCGCCGCTGAACTCGTCCTTGGTGACCAGGGCGGGGCCGAACGGGGTGGACTTCTCCCAGGTCTTGCCCTGCAGCCACTGGATGGTGCGGAACTGGTAATCGCGCATGCTGACGTCGTTCAGGACGGCGTAGCCGGCAATGTGGTCTGCGGCGTCGGCTTCGGCGATCCGGCGGCCCTTCTTGCCGATCACGACGGCGAGTTCGGATTCCCAGTCGACCGTGGACGATTCCTGCGGCAGGGCGAGGTCATCGTTCGGGCCGATCAGGGATTCCTGGTACTTGGCGAACAGGGTGGGGAACTCGGGGACTTCCCGGCCCATTTCCTTGATGTGGTTGCGGTAGTTGTGGCCCACGCAGATGATTTTTCCGGGGGAGGGCACGACGGCGTCCAGGTCAGCGCCCTTGAGCGGGTGCTTGGCGCCGTTAGCGGCCTTCGCGGTGGCTTCCCAGTCCGCGGAGCGCAGCAGCTCTCCGACGTCGGTGAAACCGTCGATCTCCGTCAGGGTGTCGCCGTCCTGGCGGACAGCCCGGGTGCCGTTAGCGGTGCGGAGGGTGAGGAGTCTCATTTGTTGTTGCGTCCTTCGATGTAGGTGCGGTTAAAGTTCAGCCGTTCGAAAATGGGGGCGTCACTGAAGTGGAAGAGGTCGAAATCGGTCTCCGCCTGCAGCGACCATGCGGCCCAGGACGGGACGACGAACAGGTCGCCCTTCTCGAGGTTCCTGGTTTCGCCGTTGAGGACCACGGAGCCGCGGCCTTCGAAGACCTGCCACACGCTGGAGCCCACCTCGTGGACGGTCTCGGTGGAGGCCCCGGCACGGAGCCGGTGGAATTCGGCGCGGATGGTCGGCATAACGTCGCCGCCGGTGGTGGGGTTCGTGTAGCGGACGGCGGCGTGGCCCTGGGACACGGTGGCCGGGTGGCCCTCGTCCTCCAGCAGCAGCTGTTCGCGCAGGGCGCGGTCGGTGTACTCCCAGCGGTAGGCGGCGATGGGGGAGCTGGTGGTGTCGTCCAGGCCGGACAGCGGGCGCAGGCCCGGGTGGGCCCAGAGCCGCTCGGAGCGGGAGATGTCCGGGGTGGCCTCGTCGGTGACGCGCTCGGTGCCGAACTCGAAGAATCCGGCGTCGGCGTAGTGCACGAACGGGATGTCCAGGCCGTCGATCCAGGCCATCGGCTCATCGGTGTCGTTGTGGTGGCCGTGGAAGTTCCAGCCCGGGGTCAGCAGGAAGTCGCCGCGGGACATCCGGACCGGGTCCCCGTTCACGACGGTCCAGACGCCTTCGCCCTCGACAACGAAGCGGAAGGCGTTCTGGGAGTGGCGGTGTTCCGGTGCAGTCTCGCGGGCACCGAGGTACTGGATCGCTGCCCACAGCGTGGGCGTGGCGTAGGGCGTGTTGCCCAGGCCCGGGTTGGCGAGGGCAATCGCGCGGCGTTCGCCGCCGCGGCCCACGGGGACCAGGTCTCCGGCACGGGCGGCCAGCGGGTACAGGTCGCTCCACCGCCAGACGTGCGGCACCGCCTTCGGGGTCGGGACCATGGGCATCAGGTCCGCGATCTCGGTCCACAGCGGGATCAGGTTTTCGCGGTCGAAATCGCGGTACAGCTCTTTCAGCTGGGCAGCCTCTTCGGGCGTCGGCTCCGGGGCAGTGTGCCCTGCGGCAACTGACTCATGAGTCGTGTTCTCGGCGCTGATGGACACGTGGGCCTCCTCGGTAGTGCAGAACAGATATTTTGCGTAGCTCGACTCTACGGATGGGGCCCTGTGATCCCCAACATATTCTGCTAGTCAGAATTGTTTTTCCGGGGCCGCCCGGGGCATCAGTCCGGCTCGACCGGATTGGCCGCAATATCAACCTCCAGCTGCCGGCAGCTTTCCCGCAGCCGGGGGACAAGTCCGGCGTCGAAGACCCTGCGGAAGCGGGTCGCGGGGGCGGCGACGCTGAGCGCCCCGACGACCTGGCCGCGCCTGTTGTGCAGGGCGATCCCGAGGGCGCTGACCCCTTCCTCCGTGCCCTCGAAATTGGCCGCGAAGCCGTTGCTGCGAATGGACTCCAACTCGCGCTGGAACGCCGGGTATTCCGCGGCCGGAATGGTGTCGCCACCGATCTCGGCGTTGTTGCTGCGGAAGAGCTGCTCGATCATCCGGGGTTCAAGTTCGGCCAGCATGGCTTTGCCCCCCGAGGTCTTGTTGGCGGGCATGACCGTCCCCTGCCGGTCACCGACCCGCAATACGTTGTTTCCTTCCGCCGTGGCCAGAAAGCGGACTTTCGTGCCCACCCGCACCATAAGATTCACGGTTTCATCGAGCTGTGCGGAGAGCAGCTCCATGTGGGGCTGGGCAAGGGAGCGGAGCCGCCTGGACCAGCTCAAACCGGCCGGCCCGACGCCCATAGCCGGACCGGGCAGATAGCGGCGGGTTTCATCCTGCACGGCGAAACCCCGGTAGACGAGCATTGCCAACAGCCGGTGGGCGGTGGACGGGGCCACCCCCAATTCCGCGGCGGCGTCCTTGAGCCGCAGCGCCCCGACGTCGCGCAACAGCTGGAGGAGCTGCAGGGCGTTGTCGACCGCCTCGATGGAGTAGCTCGGCCGTTTCTGGACGGGCTTCCGGGATGATTTGGAGGCGGGTTTGGCGGTGGGCTCTTTCTGCACATCAGAATTATATTGTGGTTCACCTGCAATGGCGGCGACGGTAGTGGGATGAATCACAAATCTCCCGCTGCAATGCCGCAACGGTCTACGTCGGGGGCTCCCGTCCCCACTTCTGCCGGGGGGCCTGTCACAGGGTTCTCCAAAGGCTCTGCAGTCGCCGTCTTCGTTTGCTGGCTTCTGGTGGTCTTCGATGGCTACGACCTCATCGTCTACGGCACCGTCCAGTCCTCCCTGATCTCCGAGACCGGCTGGGGCCTGACCAAGGCCACCGCCGGTACCATCGGGTCCATGGCCTTCGTCGGCATGATGATCGGAGCGATCTTCGCCGGCCGGATGGCTGACTCCTGGGGCCGCCGCCGCACCATCCTCGGCTGCGCCATCGTCTTCTCGATCTTCACCGTCCTCTGCGCCTTCGCCCCCAACGCCGCCGTGTTCGGCTCCCTGCGGCTCCTCGCCGGCATCGGTCTCGGCGGCCTGGTGCCCTCGGCCAACGCCCTCGTTGCCGAACTGGTCCCCACCAAATGGCGGTCCACCATCGCCACCCTGATGATGTCCGGTGTCCCGATCGGCGGATCCATCGCCGCCCTCGTCGGCATCCAGCTGATCCCCGCCTACGGCTGGCAGTCGATGTTCCTCGTGGCCGGGCTGGCCCTGGTGGTCGTGGTGCCGCTCGGGCTGAAGTACCTCCCGGAGACGCTGGTGCCGGTCAGTGCCACCGACAAGGCCGCCCGCAAGGCAGCCGGGAAGACGGGCACGATCAAGGAGCCTGCCGGCTTCTCCTCGCTGCTCCGCGCCCCGTACCTGGGGGTCAGTGTGCTGTTCGCCCTGGCGACGATTGCCACCCTGTTCGCCTGGTACGGACTGGGCACCTGGCTGCCCAACCTGATGCAGCTGGCCGGCTACAACCTGGGTTCCGCCCTGACCTTCGCCCTCGCCCTGAACCTGGGTGCGGTGGCCGGCTCGGTCATCACGGCCTGGGCCGGGACCCGGTTCGGCCCGGTGCCGACCGCCGTCGCGGCGGCCGCCGTCGCCGCCGGCGCTCTGGTGGTGCTGGTGACCGGACCGTCGGTCACCGTCGTCTACCTCATGCTGGTCCTCGCCGGCGTCGGAACCCACGGCACGCAGTGCCTCATCATCGCCGCCGTGGCGAGCCACTATCCCGGTCACCTGCGCGGAACCGCGCTGGGCTGGGCGCTGGGGACGGGCCGCATCGGCGCCGTCGCGGCACCCCAGGTAGGTGGCCTCCTGCTGGCCGCCGGACTGGGCGTCAATTCCAATTTCCTGGCCTTCGCCGGTGCAGCCGCGATTGCCGCGGTCCTGCTGGCCGCCGTCGGCCTCAAACTCAAGTCGAAACTCTCAATCACTCAAGGAGCAAGCAATGTCTGAGCACGCCACGTCCACCGATGTCCTCGTCATCGGAGGGGGAATGGCCGGACTGGCCGGAGCCCTCGCGCTGCGTGAAAACGGCGCCAACGTCACCCTCGTGGAACGCGCTCCTGAATTCGGTGAGGTCGGCGCTGGCCTGCAGATGGCCCCCAACGCCTCCCGCGTCCTCCGGCGCTGGGGACTGCTGGAAAAGGCACTGGAAATCGGTGTCCAGCCCAAGCACCTGGTCTTCCGCGACGCCGTCACCGGCGAGGAACTCACCCGCCAGACGCTCGGCGAGGAATTCGAGGAGCGCTACGGTGCACCCTACGTCGTGATCCACCGCAGCGACCTGCACCGGGTCCTCCTCGAAGGTTGTGAGGCTGCCGGCGTCAAGCTCGTCAACGACGTGATGGTCGAAAGCGTTGAGACCGTGAACGGCCGCGGCGTGGCGCACACCGCGGCCGGTGTGGACTACGAGGCCGACGTCGTCATCGGCGCCGACGGTCTCAAGTCCACCCTGCGTCCGCTCGTCGCCACCGACGAGCCGGTTCCCTCGGCCTACGTCGCCTACCGCGGCACCGTGCCGATCACCGAAAACACCCCCAAGGCCGACCTCGAGGACGTCATCGTCTACCTCGGCCCGGACTGCCACCTCGTGCAGTACCCGCTGCGGAAGGGCGAGCTGCTGAACACCGTGGCTGTTTTCAAGTCCGCTTCCTTCGAACGCGGCGAAGAGCAGTACGGCGGCGTCGACGAGCTCGAAGCAGCCTACAAGGACTGCGTCCCGGCCGTTCAGGAAGCACTGAAGAACCTGGCCACCGGCATCCGCTGGCCCATGTACGACCGTGACCCGATCGAAAACTGGGTCGCCGGCCGGATGGTGCTGATGGGCGACGCCGCGCACCCGATGCTCCAGTACCTCGCCCAGGGCGCCTGCCAGGCCCTCGAGGACGCCGCCGTGCTGCAGGACGTCAGCGCCGGAACCGTCTTCACCGCCGACGGCGTTCACCCGGAGGCCTGGGACGGTGCGATCAAGGAATTCAACAACCTCCGCGCCGGCCGCACGGCCCGGGTGCAGCGCACCGCCCGCGTCTGGGGCGAGTCCTGGCACGTCGCCGGACTGGCCCGGACCCTGCGCAACCTGCTCTTCAAGAGCCGGAAGGACAACGACTTCCAGTACAACGACTGGCTGTACGGCCAGGCCGGCGAGGGCGTCCCCGCAACGGAGCGCCCGGCCGTTCGGGCGAAGCTTCCGGCCTAAGAATCCGCTCTGCCCTGACGACGAACGCCGGACACCCCTGGGGTGTCCGGCGTTCGCCGTCTCCGGCGCCTGTTTTGCCCTGCTCCCTTTCCGCCGTACGCTTTAATACGTCAGGCTACGTTGCTGAACGCCGCACGTTCTCCCGGTGAAGCCTGGAGCAATGTTGCGGTAACGGGGAATGAAACTGCTGACCCTCGACTCTTCAGATTGGGCAACAGGTGGAAATCACCATCATGGTGGCGCTGGTAATATTGCTGGCGCTTTTTTTTGACTTCACCAACGGATTTCATGACACCGCCAACGCGATGGCCACCCCCATTGCCACCGGTGCCATCAAACCGAAAACGGCAGTCGCCCTGGCGGCGGTGCTGAACCTGGTGGGGGCGTTCCTGTCCACGGAAGTGGCCAAGACTGTCTCCGGCGGCATCATCAAGGAAGGATCCGACGGCATCCAAATCACCCCGGAGATCATCTTCGCGGGGCTGATGGGCGCCATCCTCTGGAATATGATCACCTGGCTCAAGGGCCTGCCGTCGAGTTCCTCGCACGCGCTCTTCGGCGGCCTGATCGGCGCCGCCATCGCGGGCATCGGAATCCACTCGATAAATTTTGAGAGCCTCATGCAGAAGGTGATTCTCCCCGCGATCTTCGCACCAATCATCGCCGGCGGCGTGGCATACCTTTGCACGAGGCTGGCGTACGCACTGACCTCACGCCATGACCCGGACTCCGGCAGCAAGCTCACGCAGAAGCGCGGAGGCTTCCGCACCGGTCAGGTCTTCACGTCCAGCCTCGTGGCCCTCGCCCACGGCACCAACGACGCACAGAAGACCATGGGCATCATCACCCTCGTGCTGATCTCCGCCGGCGCCCTGCAGCCCGGTTCCGGACCGCCGCTCTGGGTCATCACCACCTGCGCCCTTGCGATCGCAATCGGCACCTACTCCGGCGGCTGGAGGATCATCCGCACCATGGGCTCCGGACTCACCGAGGTCAAGCCGGCCCAGGGCTTCGCCGCTGAAAGCAGCACGGCCTCGGCCATCCTTGCCTCGTCGCACCTGGGCTTTGCCCTGTCCACCACCCAGGTGGCCTCCGGCTCCGTCATCGGTTCGGGCCTGGGCCGCCGGGGCACCACCGTCCGGTGGGGAACCGCCGGAAAGATCGCCCTCGGCTGGCTCTTCACCCTCCCGGCCGCCGGAATCGTGGGGGCACTCACCGCCATGCTGGTGTTGACCGGCGTCGTCGGCGTTGTCATCGCCGCCGTGGCCGGCACCGCCGCCGTGATCTACATGTTCCTGCACTCCAAGAAGTCGCACGTCGGTCACCAAAACGCCGTCGAGGTCGAGGAAGCCGGCCAGGCAGTGCGGTTCCGCAAGAAGAAAAAGGCGGTTGCCGTCAGTCGCTCCCATAACGCGCCGAAGGACGGGCTGTCATGAAATGGCTGGAACTGGTTCAAGTGGCTGGCGCCACCCTCGTCGCGGCAGTGACCGTTGTGGTCCTGTACTCCCTCGGCGTACGCCTCACGGCCATCGCCGGTGACGTCAGCGAAAGGAAACCGGCCTGGGTGCGGCCGCTTGCCTTCGTGTGCTTCGGCCTGTGCGGCCTCGCGGTGCTGTTCGGGCTGTATTTGATCATTCCGTACTTCAGCAAGTAGCACACACGGCACGGGGAATGGGCACCGCGGCCCGGAATGGCTAGGCTGGGGACATGCCTACTTTCCAGTATTTTGTCGCATCCTCGCTGGACGGATTCATTGCCACCGCCGATGACCAGCTGGACTGGCTGCTCCAGTTCGACGGTTTCGACGGCGGGAAGGAAAGCTATGACGCTTTCATGGCGGACGTCGGCTGCATCGTGATGGGCGGTGAGACCTACGCCTGGCTGAGGAAGCACGAACCGGGCAACTGGCCCTACCCCGGTACGCCCTGCTGGGTGTTCACGCACCACGAGCATTTGGCCCCCGCCGGCGCGGACGTGACCTTCGTCCGCGGCCCCGTGGCCGAGTTCGTCGAGGACCTCAGTGCCGCCGCAGCCGGCAAGAACGTCTGGATTGTCGGCGGCGGGGTCCTCGCGGCCCAGTTCGCGGACGCCGGTGCGCTCGACGAGATCATCATCTCGATCATTCCCGTGGTGCTCGGCAACGGCAAAGCCGTGCTTCCCATGGCGGGCCCGACGGCGCCGCTGGAGTTGGTTGCCTCGCGCACCATGGGGCGCGGCATCCTGGAACTCCGGTACCGGTGGGGACGCAAGCCGGCGGGGCCCTGACCTGGCGCGGCCCTACCCGGCGATGTGCCTACCCGGCGATGTCGCGGATCAGGTTGGTGATGCGGGCAGAGGACAACCGCCTGCCCTGCTCGTCCGTCATAACGACCTCGTGGGTGGTGAGGGTCCGTCCGAGGTGGATGGCAGTGCACGTTCCGGTCACGGTGCCCTTCGTGATGGCGCGGTGGTGCGTCGCGCTGACGTCGATCCCGAGCGCCTGACGGTTCGGCCCGGCGTGCAGTCCGGCGGCAAAGGAACCGAGCGTCTCGGCGAGCACCACATGGGCGCCGCCGTGCAGGATCCCCGCCACCTGGGTGTTACCTTCCACCGGCATGGTGCCCACCGTGCGCTCGGGGCTCATCTCCAGGAAATGGATCCCCATCTTCACCACCAGGGCGCCGACGCCGTATTGCCCAAGCCATTCGTGCATTTCTTCGGGAACCCCGGCAGCCGCCAGTTCGGCCGCGTACGGGCCCGGCGTGAAATTGTCCATCATGGGAACTAGGCTGGCACCTGTGAGCGAAACTACCAAACCGGCCCTTGCCCCCCTTCCGGCAGACACTGCAGCAGCCATCCTCCCGGCCATTGAGGCCGAACCAGGGATTCCGGCCAGGCCTGCCCGGAAAGCCAGCCGGGCCGCGGCGTCGGTATCCGCCACCGAGGCCCCCGTGATTCCCATCACGGACCAGCCTCGCCTCCTGGTCCTGGACGGGCACTCCATGGCATTCCGGGCCTTCTTCGCCCTGCCCGCGGACAAGTTCTCCACCGCCACGGGGCAGCACACCAACGCGATCCATGGGTTTACCTCCATGCTCATCAACCTGATCAAGGAGCAAAAACCCACCCACGTTGCCGTGGCCTTTGACGTTTCCGACGACACCACCCACCGCAAGGCCGAGTACAGCGAGTACAAGGGCGGCCGCAACGAGACCCCCCGGGAGATGAGCGGCCAGATCGACCTCATCGACAAGGTTATGGGCGCGTGGGGCATCAAGACCATCAAGATGCCCGGTTATGAAGCCGACGATATCCTGGCCACTCTCGCAGCCATGGGTGAAAAGGCAGGCTTCGAGGTGCTGCTCGTATCGGGAGACCGTGACGCCTTCCAGCTGATCACGGACAACGTTTTTGTGCTGTACCCCAGGAAGGGCGTCAGCGACATTCCCCGGATGGATGCCCCGGCGATCCAGGAAAAGTACTTTGTCAGCCCGGCCCAGTATTCGGACCTCGCCGCCCTGGTGGGGGAGACCGCGGACAACCTCCCCGGCGTTCCCGGCGTCGGTCCCAAAACGGCGGCCAAATGGATCAACCTGTACGGCGGGCTGGAGGGGGTTCTGGAGAACCTCGACGCGATCGGCGGGAAGGTGGGGGACTCACTCCGCGAAAACGTGGAGGACGTCAAGCGCAACCGGCGGCTGAACCGGCTCCACACCGACCTCGAGCTCCCGGTGACGCTGGACGAACTCGCCGACCCGCGGCCGGACCAGGCCGCCCTCGAGGAGCTGTTCGACGCCCTCGAATTCAAGACCATCCGCACCCGGCTCTTTGCCCTCTATGGCAGTGAAGTTACTGAAGCCGAGCGGGAAAGCCTCGACACCCCTGACTTCGTGATCCCCTCGGACGCTGCCGAGCTGGCCGCCTTCCTCGCATCGGGGGCGGGCAAGCGCTCAGCCGTGGCCGTCGACCTCGTACCCGGCCGGATCGGCGAGGATGCCGCCGCCCTGGCCATTGTCCACGACGGCGCGGCCGCCTACGTCGACCTCGCCAGCCAGGACGCCGCTGCCGAAAACGTCCTGGCCGGCTGGCTCCGGGATGCCGACGCGCCCAAAATCATGCATGGCTACAAGGCGGCCCTCAAGGCCCTCACCAACCGGGGGCTGGGACTGGAAGGCGTCGTGGACGACACCTCCATCTCCGGATACCTCATCCAGCCGGACCGCCGCAGCTATGAACTTGCCGAACTGGCCCAGCACCACCTCAACATCAGCGTCTCGACCGAGGCCGCCAAGGAAGGCCAGCTGGAGCTGGCCTTCGACGGCGACGACGCCGCCGCTGCCGGCGCGCTCGTCCACGTGGCCGCCGTCGTCCAGGCCCTGAGCCGCTACTTCGCAACGGAACTGAAGGAACGCAAAGCCCAGGACCTGCTGACCACGCTCGAGCTGCCCGTCAGCCGGGTTCTTGCCGACATGGAACTCGCGGGAATCGCCATCGACATGGCGCGCATGGACGAGCAGCTGGCGGATCTCGCCAAGGTGATCGACAACGCCCAGGAACTGGCGTTCGCCGCGATCGGCCACGAAGTGAACCTTGGTTCGCCGAAGCAGCTGCAGACGGTGTTGTTCGAGGAACTGGGGCTGCCGAAGACCAAGAAAATCAAGTCCGGCTACACCACGGACGCCGCGTCGCTCAAGAACCTGCTGGAAAAGACCGGGCACGAATTCCTGGTCCAGCTGATGGCGCACCGCGAGTCCTCGAAGCTGCGCCAGATGCTGGAGTCACTGAAGAAGTCCGTTACCGACGACGGCCGGATCCACACCACCTACGCGCAGAACGTCGCAGCCACGGGTCGGATTTCCTCCAACAATCCGAACCTGCAGAACATCCCGATCCGCAGCGAGGAAGGCCGTCGCGTCCGCGGCATCTTTGTGGTCAGCGAGGGCTATGATTGCCTGCTGTCCGCAGACTACTCGCAGATCGAAATGCGCATCATGGCCCACCTCTCGGGGGACGCCGGACTGATCCAGGCGTACAGGGACGGCGAAGACCTCCACCGCTTCGTGGGCTCCAACATCTTCCATGTGCCCACAGACCAGGTGACCAGTGCGATGCGTTCAAAGGTCAAGGCGATGTCCTATGGCCTCGCCTACGGCCTGACCTCGTTCGGGCTCTCCAAGCAGCTCGAGATTTCCGTCGACGAGGCGCGGACGCTGATGAAGGACTACTTCGACCGGTTCGGCGCCGTCCGCGACTACCTCCGCGGCGTGGTGGACCAGGCCAGGATCGACGGGTACACCGCCACCATCGAAGGGCGCCGCCGTTACCTGCCGGACCTGACCAGCACGGACCGCCAGCTGCGCGAAAACGCTGAGCGCATTGCACTGAACTCACCGATCCAGGGATCGGCGGCCGACATCATCAAACGCGCCATGCTGGGCGTCTCCGGGGCGCTGGCGGAACAGGGCCTGAAATCGCGCATGCTGCTGCAGGTCCATGATGAACTGGTCCTCGAAGTGGCCCACGGCGAGCTGGAGGCCGTGGAGCAGCTCGTGACGGAGCAGATGGGCTCCGCAGCCAAGCTGACCGTTCCGCTCGACGTGCAGATCGGCGTCGGCTCCAGCTGGTACGAGGCGGGGCACTGACGCCTGCTTCGTGTGAGCATTCGGCAGGATTCCTAGGGGGAGAACCACGTGGCAGACAAATACGAAATCCGGCGGTTCCGCGCGGCCGAAAAGGGCGAACCTGGCTACCTGCCGGGGGCTGACTGGCTGCGCGGCGTCGGCGTCGGGTTCTACGACGAGCGGCACAAAGAAGAGTTCGTCGACAAGGTCATGGCCATGTACCGCGTGGACAACCGCGAGCTGACGGGGGTCTACCAGACCGGCACCGTGGCCGCCCGTTCCCTGGCGGCGGAGATCCCGGTCGCCACCTTCGCAACGCTGCGCAAGGACCTCAACATCGGCTACGGCCGGCAGCTGCCCGCGCAACTGATCACCGCAGTGACCGTCCGCGGAACCCACCGCCGGCAGGGGCTGCTGCGCCGGATGATGACCGAAGACCTCGCCGCGTCCAAGGCTGATGGCCTGGCCATCGCTGCGCTGACGGCCTCGGAAGCCTCCATCTACGGCCGGTTCGGCTTCGGCGTCGCAACCTTCGAACGCAGCATCAAGGTGGACACCGGGCCGCGGTTCCGGCTGAGGCACACGCCGGCCGGCACCGTGGAAATCGCCGACCGGAAAGTCCTGCTGGACCTGGCTCCACGGGTGTTCGACCGCGTCCACCGCCACACCCCGGGCTCGATCGTGCGGCAGGATGCGTACCGGCAGCGCAGCTCCGGAACCCTCGGCCAGGACGGTGCGGAGGACGACTCGATCCGGTGTGCCCTGCACTACGACGCCGACGGGGCCGTGGACGGCTATGTCGCCTACAAGTTCGCCGGCTGGGACACCAAGCCCCACACCATGGAAGTCATCGACCTTGTGGCGGCCACCGATTCCGGCTACCTGGAGCTGTGGCAGTTCCTTGGCAGCCTCGACCTGATCCAGCGGGTCACCTGGGCCGAAGCGCCGGCGGACGATCCGCTGACGTGGGCCCTGGAGGACCCGCGCTGCATTGAGTCCTCGGTGAACCGCGACATGCTGTGGCTCCGGATTCTCGACACCGCCCAGGCCCTTGGCGCGAGGCGCTACTCCTCCGACGGCGCCCTGGTCCTGCGCGTCACCGACACCTTGGGCCTCGCCGGCGGAACGTTCACGCTGACCGTCACCGGCGGCGAGGCACGGGTTGCGGTTGCTTCGGACAGCGCCGCACCGGAGCTTTCCCTCGACGTCGCGGAACTTGGATCCATCTATCTCGGCGCTGTCTGCCCGGTGACCCTGGCGGCCGCCGGGCGGATTTCGGAACACGCACCCGGGGCGGCGCTGACGGCGCGACTGATGTTCGCCGTCGAGCGCGCACCGCACTGCCTGACGCATTTCTAGGCCGGTCCGAACTCACCCGTTGCGCTTTGACCGGCGTTCCCGTATACGACTAGACTAAACGGGCGCGTACTACGTGCGCGCATCTACAATCCACAAATCAGGATGACCCGGCGACATGCCGTGTTCTGTGCCCGTGTCGCCGACGCGGGCGCAGCGGTTTGCCTGACCGACTAACTATCCACAACGGAGCCCCTACTACATGACCATCACCTCCACCGAGAAGCCCGGTACCCCCGTAGTCGCGATTAACGACATCGGTACCGCTGAGGACTTCCTCGCAGCAGTCGACGCCACCATCAAGTACTTCAACGACGGAGACCTCGTCGAAGGTACCGTCGTCAAGGTCGACCGCGACGAAGTCCTGCTCGACATCGGTTACAAGACCGAAGGTGTCATTCCCTCCCGCGAGCTGTCCATCAAGCACGATGTTGATCCCGGAGACGTCGTCTCCGTAGGCGATCTCGTCGAAGCCCTGGTGCTCACCAAGGAAGACAAAGAAGGCCGCCTGATCCTCTCCAAGAAGCGCGCTCAGTACGAGCGTGCCTGGGGCGACATCGAGAAGGTCAAGGAAGAGGACGGTGTCGTCACCGGTACCGTCATCGAGGTTGTCAAGGGTGGTCTTATCCTCGACATCGGCCTGCGCGGCTTCCTGCCCGCATCGCTCGTCGAGATGCGCCGTGTGCGCGACCTTGCTCCGTACATCGGTCAGAAGATCGAAGCCAAGATCATCGAGCTGGACAAGAACCGCAACAACGTTGTGCTGTCCCGCCGTGCCTGGCTCGAGCAGACCCAGTCCGAGGTCCGCTCCACGTTCCTCAACAAGCTGGAAAAGGGCCAGGTTCGTCCCGGCGTCGTTTCCTCCATCGTCAACTTCGGTGCCTTCGTGGACCTGGGCGGCGTAGACGGCCTGGTTCACGTATCCGAGCTGTCCTGGAAGCACATCGACCACCCGTCCGAGGTTGTCGAAGTTGGCCAGGAAGTCACCGTCGAGGTTCTCGAGGTCGACCTGGACCGCGAGCGTGTGTCCCTGTCGCTCAAGGCAACGCAGGAAGATCCGTGGCAGACCTTCGCCCGCACCCACGCCCTCGGGCAGGTTGTACCGGGTAAGGTCACCAAGCTGGTTCCGTTCGGCGCGTTCGTTCGCGTTGAAGACGGCATCGAAGGCCTGGTCCACATCTCCGAGCTCGCCGTGCGCCACGTTGAGCTGGCCGAGCAGGTTGTCTCCGTTGGTGACGAGCTGTTCGTCAAGGTCATCGACATCGACCTCGAGCGCCGCCGCATCTCGCTGTCCCTCAAGCAGGCCAACGAGGGTGTCGACGCCGAGTCCACCGAATTCGATCCGGCTCTCTACGGCATGGCCGCTGAGTACGACGAAGAGGGCAACTACAAGTACCCGGAGGGCTTCGATCCGGAGTCCAACGAGTGGCTTGAAGGCTACGAGACGCAGCGCGCCGCCTGGGAGCAGCAGTACGCTGACGCCCAGACCCGCTGGGAAGCCCACAAGAAGCAGGTTGCCCAGCACGCTGCCGACGACGCTGCAGCTGCAACGTCCGGCGAGAGCGACTCCGGCACCACCAGCTACTCCTCCGAGCCGGCTGCAGCCGAGTCCAACACCGGTGGCGGCACGCTCGCATCCGACGAGGCTCTGGCAGCACTGCGCGAGAAGCTGACCGGCAACTAATTGCCCCTGGTCCCCGGGGAGTCCGCTCCCCGGGGGGGTTTGGCAGTTCGTAGCTTGAAGTAGCACCATGAAGGTGGCCGTCCCTGCGGGGGCGGCCACTTTTCGTTTTGGGACACGCCCAGTCCTTGGCGCGTGGCCTTGGGGACATGCCCAGTCCTCAGCGCGACCACCGGACATAGTGGCACTATGTCCGGTCCTGGGCCCGGCCGCTGGTCATGCCCTGAGGCGCCCGCTGTCACCGTGGTAGCCGCAGTCCACCACGCCCCCGATCATTCCCGCGACCCCAGTGGATGCCTAGGGTTCGAGTTGGCTCATGCATATCCGTGGGGTCGTATATTTTGCCTAGATGGGAACCCCGCGCCGCGCCGTCTGGCCCGTTCCGCGAGCAACGCACTCACGTCCCAGAGCTGCGGCGGCGACAGCATGGACCGGGTGGGGCATGTCCGGTGGTTGCCGTGGTGGTGAAGATGGGACATGTCCAGTTGTGGCGGCTGCGGATGGGCACAATGGGATTATGTCCAGCGGCGGCGGCCAGGGTGGGGCATGTCCGGTGGTTGCCGTGGTGGTGAAGATGGGACATGTCCAGTTGTGGCGGCGGCGGATGGGCACAATGGGATTATGTCCAGCGGCGGCGGCCAGGGTGGGGCATGTCCGGTGGTTGCCGTGGTGGTGAAGATGGGACATGTCCAGTTGTGGCGGCTGCGGATGGGCACAATGGGATTATGTCCAGCGGTTGCGGCCAGGGTGGGGCATGTCCCGTGGCGGGGAGCTGAGCGTTGGGCATGTCCGCGGGGGCCCTCAGTGCAGCGGGATCCGGGCCTTGACCGGAACCGTGGCGGCCCCGATGGCTTCGCCCTCCTCAAGCCGGGCCCCGGCGGAGCGGAGGAGGACCAGCGCCGCGGTATTCCCGGCTGTCGTGTCGGCCTCCAGCACGGCGGACCCGGACGCAGCCGCCCGGTCGATCACCAGACGAAGGGCCTCCCGGGCGATTCCGTGGCCACGGAAGCTGCGGCCCAGCCAGATCCCCGTTTCCAGCGAGTCCGGCCCGGTGCGCTTGAGCCTGATGGATCCCGCCAGCTTCCCGTCGGAGCTGATCGCCCAGCTCTTCTGCTGTGCCGGCCCGTCGAGCCCCGCCGCGGCGTGGTGGAATTCGCGGAACCAGCTGATCCGTTCCGAATTCCAGCCGGCGGCGCTGCCCAGCGGAGGGGTCACCTCGTCTGCGTCGGCGTCCTGGATCGCCAAGGTCAGGAGCTGCTCCAGCACCGCGCCGGAGACGTCGA
Source organism: Arthrobacter ginsengisoli (assembly GCF_031456935.1). Lineage (NCBI taxonomy): Bacteria > Bacillati > Actinomycetota > Actinomycetes > Micrococcales > Micrococcaceae > Arthrobacter > Arthrobacter ginsengisoli. The sequence continues at coordinate 169,653 of NZ_JAVDVQ010000007.1, forward strand.
GGAGCCGGATAGCGGCAGGGGACTGCTCAGCCGAAGGGGACATCGATCCACTCCGATTCTTCCGGCAGCAGTTCCGCTGTTCCGGCCGACAGGGCAGCGAGCCGTTCAGCCGCCCGGGCCAGGCCCGCGGGGTCATCCGGCAGGGCCAGGCGCAGAACAGTTGTCTGCGCCTCGTAACTGGTTTCCGCCATCACGTATCCCGCGGCGCGCAACTCGTTCTCCAGCCGCCCGGCCGCGGTGTGCGGGACGGGCACGGCGCAGATCCGCAGCCGGCGGCGGTGCACCAGCGGGGCCCGGTCCAAGGCGGCGGACACGGACTCGGAGTACGCCCGGACCAGACCGCCGGCCCCAAGCAGGATCCCGCCGAAGTAGCGGACCACGACGGCGGTCACATCGCTCAGGTCCGTCAGGCCGGGCGCGGTTTCGCGTTTCAACAGCGCATCGAGCATCGGGAGCCCCGCCGTGCCGGACGGCTCGCCGTCGTCATTGGAACGCTGCACATCGCGGTCCGGGCCAAGCACGAAGGCGGAGCAGTGGTGCCGGGCATCGTGGAATTCCCGGCGCAGCCCGGCAACGACCGAACGGGCGCTCCCTTCATCCGCGGTGCGGTGCAGCACGGTGATGAAGCGGGAGCGTTTCACCTCGATCTCATGGCGGAACTGCGGACCTGCCGCCAGCGTGGTGTAAACGGTGGACCTGCTCTCCGGGAAAACCGCATCATCAGCCACCGGATCAGTTTAGTCTGGTGGGGTGCTGAAAATCGGGTTGACGGGCGGCATCGCCTCAGGGAAGTCAGTGGCGGCCGCGCGCCTGCGTGAACTCGGCGCGGTGGTGATCGACGCCGATGCCCTGGCCCGCGAGGTGGTGGAACCCGGGACGCCGGGACTCGCCAGGGTCGTTGGCGCTTTCAGCAAAGCCATCTTGTCTCCCGACGGCGGCCTGGACCGGCCCAAGCTCGGCGCCCTCGTCTTCGGCAACCCGGAACGCCTCGCCGTGCTCAACAGCATCATTCATCCGCTCGTGCGGGAACGCGCCGCCGCGCTGGCCGCCAGCGCCCCGAAAGGCGCCGTTGTGGTCCAGGACATCCCGCTGCTGGTCGAGACCGGGCAGGGCGCCAATTTCCATCTGGTGGTGGTCGTGGACGCCCCCGACGACGTCCGGGTGCAGCGCATGGTGCAACACCGGCACATGACCGCCGCGGACGCCCGGGCCCGGATGGCTGCCCAGGCCGGCCGGGAGCTCCGGCTGGCAGCTGCCGACGCCGTCCTGGACAACTCCGGCGCCAAGGAGGAACTGCGCGACGCCGTGGACCGGCTCTGGAAGTTCCGGCTGGCACCGTTCGCCGAGAACCTGGCCCGGCACCGCCTCGCAGCGCGCAGCGGCGGGCCGGTGCTCACGCCCGCCAATCCCGACTGGCCCGCGCAGGCGGACCGGCTTATCGCGCGCCTGCGGGCCGCCGCCGCGCCGGACGTCCTGACCCTGGACCACGTTGGTTCCACGGCCGTCCCCGGACTCGCCGCCAAGGATGTCCTCGACCTCCAGCTCGGCGTCGAGGACATGGCTGCAGCGGAGCGGATCGCGCCGCTGCTCGCCGACGCCGGCTTCCCCGCGTGGCCTGGCATCATTTCCGACAACCCCAAGCCTTCCCGCCCGGACCCCGCGGACTGGGCGAAGCGGCTGCACGGCAATGCGGACCCCGGGCGGGCGGTCAACCTCCACGTCCGCGCGGTGGGGTCCCCGGGGTGGCGCTTTGCGCTGTGCTTCCGGGACTGGCTGCGGGAGGATGCGGCCGCCCGGGCCGACTACCTGGCGGAAAAACGGCGCGTTGCCAAACTGCATGGCGTGGACAAGTCCACCGCGGGCTACGCCGCCGACAAGGAAGGCTGGTTCGCCGACTACGCCGCGCCGCGGATGGAGTCTTGGGCGCGGCACACCGGCTGGCACCCGCCGTCGTACACGGCTCCGGCAACCGCGCCGGTACCGGAAGCGGGTGCGGCGCGGGGGCCCGGGCGGACCGGTTCCGGGAGCGGTACTGCCGAAAGCTGAATCAGGGCCGTAAGTGTCGGAGCCCGGCGGTAGATTAGGTACATGAGTCTTGCGCAGCAGATCAACCGTGTCGTGGCGCCCTTCGAGGTCATCAGCGAGTTCAAGCCGGCCGGTGACCAGCCGGCCGCGATCGCGGAGCTGACCGAGCGGATCAGGAACGGCGAGAAGGACGTGGTGCTGCTCGGCGCCACCGGTACCGGCAAAAGTGCGACGACGGCGTGGCTCATTGAGCAGGTGCAGCGGCCCACGCTGGTGATGGTGCAGAACAAGACCCTCGCTGCCCAGCTGGCCAACGAGTTCCGCGAACTGATGCCCAACAACGCGGTGGAATACTTCGTCTCCTACTACGACTACTACCAGCCCGAGGCGTACGTGCCGCAGACGGACACCTTCATCGAGAAGGACTCCTCCGTCAACGAGGAGGTTGAGCGTCTCCGGCACTCCGCCACCAACGCGCTGCTGACCCGCCGCGACGTGATCGTCGTGGCCACGGTGTCCTGCATCTACGGCCTGGGCACGCCGGAGGAATACATCGCCGGCATGGTGACGCTCCGCAAGGGCGCCGAGATGAACCGGGACGACCTGCTCCGAAAATTCGTCTCCATGCAGTACACCCGCAACGACATGGACTTCCACCGCGGGACCTTCCGGGTCCGCGGCGACACCGTCGAAATCATCCCGATGTACGAGGAACTGGCCCTCCGGATCGAATTCTTCGGCGACGAGATCGAGAACATCTACACCCTGCACCCGCTCACCGGCGAGGTGATCCGCGACGAAACCGAGATGTACGTCTTCCCGGCCTCCCACTACGTCGCCGGGCCGGAGCGCATGGGCCGCGCCATCACGAAGATCGAGGACGAACTGGCGGAGCGGCTGCAGGTCCTCGAAAGCCAGAATAAGCTCGTGGAGGCGCAGCGCCTGCGGATGCGCACGACCTACGACCTCGAGATGATGCAGCAGATGGGCTTCTGCAACGGCATCGAAAACTACTCCCGGCACATCGATGGCCGCGAGGGCGGGACCGCACCGCACTGCCTGATCGACTACTTCCCGGACGACTTCCTGCTGGTGATTGACGAATCCCACGTCACCGTCCCGCAGATCGGAGCCATGTACGAGGGCGACATGTCCCGCAAGCGCACCCTCGTGGACCACGGCTTCCGGCTGCCCTCGGCGATGGACAACCGGCCGCTGAAATGGGACGAGTTTCTCCAGCGCGTCGGCCAGACGGTGTACCTGTCCGCAACCCCCGGCAAGTACGAACTGGCCAAGGCGGACGGTTTTGTCCAGCAGATCATCCGCCCCACCGGGCTGATTGACCCGGAGGTGATCGTGAAGCCCACGAAGGGCCAGATCGATGACCTGCTGGGCGAGATCCGGACCCGCACCACGAAGAACGAACGCGTCCTCGTCACCACCCTGACGAAACGCATGGCGGAGGACCTCACCGACTATCTGCTGGGCCACGGCGTCAAGGTCGAATACCTGCACTCGGACGTGGACACCCTTCGCCGGGTGGAGCTGCTCCGTGAGCTCCGGATGGGCGTCTTCGACGTGCTGGTCGGCATCAACCTGCTCCGTGAAGGGCTGGACCTGCCCGAGGTATCGCTGGTAAGCATCCTGGATGCGGACAAGGAAGGCTTCCTGCGCTCGTCGACCTCGCTGATCCAGACCATCGGCCGTGCGGCCCGCAACGTTTCCGGCCAGGTGCATATGTATGCGGACCGGATCACGGATTCGATGGCCCACGCCATCGATGAGACGAACCGCCGCCGCGCCATCCAGGTGGCGTACAACACCGAAAATGGCATCGACCCGCAACCGCTGCGGAAGAAGATCGCCGACATCACGGACCAGATCGCCAAAGAGGACGCCGACACCCGCGAGCTCCTCGCGAACGCGGGCAAGGCGCGTGGCAAGGGCAAGGGCGCGTCGAAGGTGCGGGCGGACGGCCTGGCGGCCGCGCCGGCCGAGGACCTCGTGGGTTTGATCGAGCAGCTCACCGAACAAATGCACCACGCCGCCGGCGAGCTGCAGTTCGAGCTCGCCGCGCGGCTCCGCGACGAGGTGGGGGAGCTGAAGAAGGAACTGCGCCAGATGCAGTCCGCCGGGCACGCCTAGGGTAAGGTTGGTCGAACGTAGGGGAGTATCCCAAGCGCTACGATCGTCAACACGCATGGCACAGATGCCCTGCCGGGCGTAGCGGGCAGCCAGGCAGTACCGAGAGTACGCCGGCCGGTCGGAGAGACTTACACCGCGCAGTCACACCCTGCGAAAGGTATCTCCGTGCCTGAACTTCCCGTCTGGTTCGAGGTCGGCTCCTTTGTCGTCCTCGGCATCATCCTGGCCATAGACCTGCTCCTGGTCGTCAAACGTCCGCATGAGCCCTCCATGAAGGAGGCCGGCCTGTGGGTGTCCTTTTACATCGCCCTCGCCCTCGTCTTCGCGGGAGCCATGTTCGCCTTCACCGGCCCGGAGTACGGCGGGCAGTTCATTGCCGGCTGGGTGACCGAATACAGCCTCAGCATCGACAACCTCTTTGTCTTCATCATCATCATGGCCCGCTTCTCGGTACCCCGTAAGTACCAGCAGGAAGTACTCATGGTCGGCATCATCATCGCGCTGATCCTGCGTGGCATCTTCATCCTGCTCGGCGCCATCGTGATCGAACAGTTCAGCTGGGTCTTCTACATCTTCGGCGTCTTCCTGCTGTGGACCGCCTGGAAGCAGGCCCAGGACGACGGCGAAGAAGAGGAGGACAAGGAAAACCCGCTCATCGCCCGGATCCGCAAGGTCCTGCCGATGTCGGAGAAGTTCGACGGCGGCAAGCTCCGCACGGTCGTCGACGGCAAGAAGGTCTTCACCCCCATGCTGATCGTCTTCGTGACCATCGGCCTGACAGACCTGCTCTTCGCGGTGGATTCCATCCCGGCCATCTTCGGCCTCACCCAGAGCGCCTTCATCGTCTTCACCGCCAACATCTTCGCCCTGATGGGCCTGCGGCAGCTGTACTTCCTGCTGGGCGGCCTGATGACCCGCCTGATCTACCTGAAGCACGCGCTCTCGGTGATCCTCGCGTTCATCGGTGTCAAACTCGTGCTGCACGCCATGCACGTCAACGAGGTGCCCTTCATCAACGGCGGCCAGCACATCGAATGGGCCCCCGAGATCCCGACGTACGTCTCGCTCGGCGTGATCATCGGCACCATCATCATCGCCGTGATCGCCAGCCTGATCAGCTCGAAGGCCACGCAGGTGACGCTGGACGCCCGGCTGGAAGAGGATTCCCGCAAGAGCCTCAGCGACGCCGAATAGCCTTCCGGGCCGGACCGCTGACACTCAGTCCGGGACGGTGCTGACGCTCAGTCCCGGACGGAGCGGGTCAGGCCAAGCAGCCGGGCGAAAATGCCCTCGCCGTCGTCCGCGATGCCGTCATGGTGGAAGTCCGCGGACTCCCAGACCTGCAGGCCGCGGACGGCAGCGGCGGTCTCGAGCGAGAGGTCGCGGTCGACATAGATGTCCTGGCTGTACACGGCGGCGGCCACCGGGACGGTGTTGGCGGCGAGCCGTTCCGGATCGTAGAGCGCGGCCCAGTCGTCTTTCTCGGCGAGGAGCCGGGCCACGCTCCGCAGCGGCCGGAGGGCAGGATCCTGCTCGAAGTACCAGGGGTAGACCATTTCGCCCGTGAGCAGCGGCTCGGGTGCGTCCGGGGAGAACTCCGGGAAATCCTGCAGCACCCGCCAGGCGGCCCAGCCTGTGGACTCGCCCTGGCCGTAGATGGATTCGTGCATCAGCGCGTACAACGGGTTCGCGGACCGGGACACGAGCCCGCGGACCTGTTCCAGGAAGGCGTCCGAAAGGCGGTCGCCGCCGGGCGTGCCCACGAAGGCGTCTTCCAGCAGATGGTGCAGGGCGTCGACCCTGGTGTTGCCGCCCAGGAAGGAACCCACCATCTGGAAGCGTTCCACGGTGAGCCGTTCGCCGTCGGGCAGGAATTCCTCCGTGTCCCGCAGGTGCCGGGCGATCCGGGTGACCGTCAACCGGTCCTCCGGATACCATTCGAAGTACTCGGCGTTGCGGGCCGCCACGCGCCGGAACGTGGCCTGGTAGACCCGGTCCGCAGGCCCCATGAGCGGACCGAGGCCTCCGGTGATCAGGGCTTCCCGCAGGCCTTCGGGGGCGAGCGAGAGATAGCTGAGGGCGCAGAAGCCGCCATAGCTCTGGCCGTAGATCGTCCACGGCCCGGACCCCAGGGCCCGCCGGATGGCCTCGGCGTCGGCGACAATCGAATCCGCGCGGAAGTGCGTCAGGTAGCCCGCCTGCTGGGCGTCATTCCCGCGGAGCGGCAGTGTCCTGCGGTCGATCGCGGACGACAGGCCGGTGCCGCGCTGGTCGAGCATGAGGATGCGGAAGTCCTTTGCGGCGGCCTTGCTCCAGCCGCCGAGCCCGGCAAGACGGTTGCCCCGCCCGCCCGGGCCGCCCTGGAGGTAGAGCAGCCACGGCAGCTGGGCGGCTTCCTCCTCGCTGTGGTCCGCGGCGACGTATTCGCGGGCAAAGACGGTGATGGTCTCGCCCGTGGGCCCGTCAGCGCCGAAGTGGTCCAGCGGCACCTCGAAATAATGTTCCGCGGTGCGCATCCCGCGGAACTCGTGCCGCGCCTTGATGATGTGGGGGACCGTCGGTTCGGCGGCCTCCAGGAGATCCGCGGCACTGGACCGGGTCATCGGCAGGTCGGCCACGGGCCGGTCAGCCACGGGCCTGGGCCGTGCGGGCGGCGCCAAAGGCTTCCAGCGCCTCGCCGGTCAGCCGGAAGGTGGACCATTCCTCCATCGGGGCGGCGCCGAGCTTCTTGTAGAAATTGATGGACGGCTCATTCCAGTCCAGTACGCTCCATTCGACGCGGGCATAGCCACGGTCGACGGCGGTCGCGGCGAGATGCTGCAGCAGCGCCTTGCCGTGGCCCTCGCCGCGGGCCTCGGGGCGCACATACAGGTCCTCGAGGTAGATGCCGTGGACACCTTCCCAGGTGGAGTAGTTCAGGAACCAGAGCGCGAAACCCCGGACCTCGCCGGCCTCGTTCTCGGCCATCGCGGCGAATACCCGCGGGTTCCCGCCAAACAGGACCTCGGAGAGCATCTCGGGGGTGTTCCGGACGGCGTCCGGCTCCTTCTCGTAGATGGCCAGGTCATGGATCATCTGCAGGATTGCGGGGACATCGTTCGCCGTCGCGGGCCGGATTACACTCATTATTCGAGTTTACCCGGGCCGGCCAGCCGCCGCCGGATCCTCCGCGGTCACGACGCCCGGACGGCCTAGAGCCGGTTCACGTCCGTCACCCGGACGACGGCGGTGCCGGTCTCATCCGATGCCGCGAGGTCCACCTCCGCGGAGATGCCCCAGTCGTGGTTCCCGGCCGGGTCCTCGAAGATCTGCCGGACCTTCCATGCCCCCGGCTCCTCCGTGATGATCAGCAGGCCCGGGCCGCGGGCGTCCGGGCCGGTGCCGATGTCGTCGTGTTCGTCGAAGTAGTCATCCAGCACGTCTTCCCAGCGCTCGGCGTCCCAGCCGGATCCGGCATCGAGCTCGCCGAGGGCTGTGGCGTCCTCGTCCGCGAAGAGCTCCACCCGGCGGAACATCTCGTTGCGGACCATCACCCGGAAGGCGCGGACGTTGGAGGTCAGCGAGGGCGGCGGGGGCGGGGGAGCGTCGTGCGGCGTCGGGGCTTTCCCGGACGTGAGCTCCTCCCACTCATCGAGCAGGCTGGAGTCGACCTGGCGGACCAGCTCGCCGAGCCACGCGATGAGGTCCTCGAGGTCCTCGCGGAGGGCGTCCTGCGGCACGGTCTGCCGCAGCGCCTTGAAGCCGTCGGCAAGGTAGCGCAGCACGATGCCCTCGGAACGGGCCAGGCCGTAGAACTGGACAAACTCGCCGAAGTTCATCGCGCGTTCGTACATGTCCCGGACCACGGACTTGGGCGCGAGCTCAAAATCACCGATCCACGGGGCGGCCCTACGGTAGACGTCGAAGGCCTCGCCGAGGAGCTCCGCGAGCGGCTGCGGGTAGCTGACCTCCTCCAGCATGGCCATGCGCTGGTCGTAGTCGATGCCGTCGGCCTTCATGGCGGCAATGGCCTCACCGCGGGCCTTCTTCAGCTGCGCGGAGAGGATCTGCCGCGGCTTCTCCAGTGTTGACTCGATCACGGACACCACGTCCAGGGCATACGACGGCGACTCCGGGTCCAGCAGCTCCAGCGCGGCGAGGGCGAAGGGGGAGAGCGGCTGGTTCAGGGCGAAGTTGGCCTGCAGGTGGACCGTCAGCCGCACCGTCCGGCCGTCCCCGCCCTGCTCCTGAAGCGGGATCCGCTCCACAACGCCGGCGGCCAGGAGCTCCCGGTAGATGCCCAGGGCTTTTTTCATGAGCTGCAGCTGGGAGGAGCGCGGCTCATGGTTTTCGGTCAGCAGGCGGCGGGCGGCCTTGAACGGATCACCGGGCCGTTCCATCAGGTTCATCAGCATCGCGTGGGTGACGCTGAAGCTGGACGTCAGCGGGTCCGGGACGGACTCCACCAGGCGCTTGTAGGTCGGCTCGCCCCACGACACAAAGCCTTCGGGCGGCTTTTTCTTGACCACCTGTCGGAGCTTCTTCTGGTCGTCGCCGAACTTTGCCGTGGCCTTGGCCATCGCCTTGACGTTCTCCGTCACGTGTTCCGGGGCCTGCACGACGACGGTCCCGGCGGTGTCGTATCCGGCGCGTCCCGCGCGTCCGGCGATCTGGTGGAATTCGCGGGAGTTCAGCAGCCGGGTGCGGACGCCGTCGTACTTGCTCAGCGCGGTGAGCAGCACGGTGCGGATGGGGACGTTGATGCCCACGCCCAGCGTGTCGGTGCCGCAGATGACCTTGAGCAGCCCGGCCTGGGCGAGCTGCTCCACCAGCCGGCGGTACTTGGGCAGCATGCCGGCGTGGTGGACGCCGATGCCGTGCCGGACCAGCCGGTTGAGGGTCTTGCCGAAACCGGCGGCAAAACGGAACCCCGCAATCAGCTCCGCGATCCTGTCCTTCTCCTCGCGGGTGCAGACATTGACGCTCATCAGGTTCTGGGCCCGGTCGATCGCCTCCACCTGGCTGAAGTGCACCACGTAGACGGGGACCTGCTTCGTGGCGAGAAGCTCCTCAAGCGTTTCGTGCACGGGCGTCTGCTCGTAGTAGTAGTGCAGCGGGATCGGCCGCTCGGCAGAACTGACCGTCGTCGTCGGCCGGCCGGTCAGTTCCGTGATTCCGGCTTCGAAGCGGCTGACGTCACCGAGCGTCGCGGACATCAGCAGGAACTGCGCCTGGGGGAGTTCCAGCAGCGGTACCTGCCAGGCCCAGCCTCGTTGCGGGTCGGAGTAGAAGTGGAACTCGTCCATAATGACGGCGCCGAGTTCGGCGGCGGCGCCTTCACGGAGGGCAGTGTTGGCCAGGATTTCCGCGGTGCAGCAGATGATCGGGGCGTCCTGGTTGACGCCGGAGTCGCCGGTGATCATGCCGACGTTCTCGGCGCCGAAGATCTCGCAGAGGGCGAAGAACTTCTCCGAGACGAGGGCCTTGATCGGTGCGGTGTAGTAACTCCGCTGTCCACGGGCCATGGCCTGGAAGTGCAGGCCGATCGCAACGAGGGATTTCCCGGAACCGGTGGGGGTCGCAAGGATCACGTTCGCGCCGGAGGCAAGCTCCATGATCGCCTCGTCCTGGGCGGTGTACAACGCCAGCCCGCGGGTTTCCGTCCACTCGACGAAGCGGGTGTAGAGCTCGTCCGGGTCGAGACCGGCACGGCCTGGGAATCGGGCGGCCGGGGCGGGGAGCTGATCAACAAGTTTCATTGCTCACCAGCTTAGTGGCCGACGGCGGGCCGACGGCGCGGCGGGGGCGCGCGCCTCCTGTGCCCGCGCTCCGTCCGGGGATAGGCTTCGTACCTCGCATCGTTTGCCGGCGACTGGAGGACAGCAGTGAAATGGGATCCCGCCAAGTACGTGCAGTTCGGCGACTACCGGGACCGGCCGTACTTTGACCTGACGGCCCGGGTCCATGCGGACAGCCCCCGGCACGTCGTTGACCTCGGCTGCGGCCCCGGCAACCTGACGGCCACCCTGGCGGAGCGCTGGCCCGGGGCGTTAGTCATGGGGCTGGACTCCTCCGCGGAGATGCTGGCCCAGTCAGCGGTGCACACCGGCCAGTTCCCCAATCTCTCCTTCGGCCGGGCGGACATCACCGACTGGATGCCCACGGAAAAGACCGACGTAGTGGTCACCAACGCAGCCCTGCAGTGGGTTCCGGGCCACCGGGATCTGCTGGCCCGCTGGCTCGCCGCGCTCAGGCCCGGGGCCTGGTTCGCGCTGCAGGTGCCCGGCAATTTCAATTCGCCCTCGCACACGCTGATGCGCGGGCTGGCGGAATCCGGCGCGTGGGGCGGCCGGCTCGCGGGTGTGCTGCGCCACGACGACGTCGTGGGCGAACCGGATGACTACCTCAACATCATGCTCGACGCCGGCTGCGATGCGGACGCGTGGGAGACCACCTATTTCCAGCTTCTGCCCGGCGGGAACCCTGTGCTGGAGTGGGTCCGCGGCGCGGGACTCCGGCCGGTGCTCGCTGCACTGTCCGCCGCCGACGCCCGCGATTTCGAAGCCGAATACGCAGCGCGGCTCGCCAAGGCCTACCCGGCAGGGCCGCACGGCACGGTGTTCCCGTTCCGCCGGATCTTCGCCGTGGCCCGCAAGCGGGAATGACCCGCAGCCACAGCTTCAGGACCGGCGACAGGCCGGATGCCGCTTGAGCGCAAAGCACACTGTGATCGTGCTTACAATGACGAGGCAGCGTGGGGGCGGCTGTCTTTGACGAATCTGGACCTGGGCCCGGGTCCAGCGATGGAGGTTTGGTGCTTATTGGCCTGATGGGCCGGCTGCTGGCCGCCCACAAAGGGACCGTACTGGCCATCGTCCTCCTGCAGCTCGTGCAGACCACGGCCAACCTCCTCCTGCCCACCCTGAACGCGGCCATCATCGATGACGGGATCGTCAACGGAAATGTCCCGGAGATCCTCCGTCTGGGCTCCTGGATGGTCGCGATCGCCTTTATCCAGGTCGCAGCCGCGGCCGCGGCCGGATACCTGGGCGCCGTCGTGGCCATGGAGCTTGGCCGGCAACTGCGCGAAGAGCTGTTTGCCAAGGTGCAGTCCATGTCCTCCCAGGACGTCGGCGCGTTCGGCGCTGCCAGCCTGGTGACCCGGGCCACCAACGACGTCGCGCAGATCCAGAACCTGGCGGTGCTCGTGTTCACGATGCTCGTCGCCGCGCCGGCCATCTTCATCGGCGGCATCGTACTGGCCCTGCACCAGGACGTCGCCTTGTCCGGAATCGTGGTCGCTGTCATTCCGGTGCTCGCGGTCATCATGTTGCTGATCGTTCGCCGCCTCGTTCCGCTCTACCGGGAGGGCCAGGAACTCATCGACCGGATCAGCCGGGTGCTGCGGGAGCAGATAATCGGCGCCAACGTCATCCGCGGCTTTGTCCGGCAGGGGCACGAAATCCGCCGCTTCGACCGGGCCAACACGGACCTGACGCAGAACAACCTGCATTCCGCGCTGCTGGTGGCTGGAATGATGCCGCTGATCATGCTGGTCGTTAATCTGTCGTCTGTCGCCGTGGTCTGGTTTGGCGGGCACCGGATCCAGTCCGGCGAAATGCGGCTGGGTGCGTTGACGGCGTTCATCGCCTACATCCTGCAGATCCTGATCGCGATCATGATGGCGATGTACGTCTTCATGACGGCGCCGCGCGCGGCCGCGTGCGCGGAACGGGTCCAGATGGTCCTCGACACGGCGCCCGCGATCACGGACGGTCCGGGCGGCGCCGAGCCGAAGGGCAACGCCGTTGAGTTCCGGAACGTCTCCTTCGCGTACCCGGGCGCTGAGGCCCCGGTCCTCGACGGCATCAGCTTCACGGCCGTTCCCGGAACGGTGACGGCCGTCATCGGCGCCACCGGCAGCGGCAAAACCACACTGCTGAACCTGTTGCCACGGTTCCTGGCGGCCACCGGCGGTGACATCAGCATCGGCGGCTGCGATGTCCGCCGCCTGCCGCTGGACAGCCTGCGGAGCCTGATCGCCGTCGTGCCCCAGCATTCCTATTTGTTCTCCGGGACGCTCGCCGAAAACCTGCGGATGGCTGCCCCGGCGGCGACGGAGGACGACCTCTGGCGCGTGCTGGCTGCCGCGCAGGCTGAGGTGTTTGTCCGGCAACTGCCCCGCGGGCTGGAATCGCCGGTGAGCCAGGGCGGCACGAATTTTTCCGGCGGACAGCGGCAGCGCCTGTGCATCGCCCGCGCCCTGCTCCGCGAGGCGCCCGTGTACCTCTTCGACGACAGCTTCTCGGCGCTGGATTACGGCACTGACTGCCGGCTCCGGGACGCGATCGGACCGCTGCTGGGCGCGGCCACCGTCCTGATCGCCGCCGAACGGGTCGCCACGATCGTGGACGCCGGGCTGATCCTGGTCCTTGAGGACGGCCGGCTCGTGGCACAGGGCACACACCACCAACTGATGGAGTCGTCACCGAGCTACCGGGAGATCGCCGCATCCCAGCTGGTGCTGGAGGAAACCCTGTGACCCCGGAACCGTCTCTCGAGGCCGGAACCGACGCCCCGCCCGCCCGTGATGCCAGAGACCAGTCGCTGGTTGACACACCCTCCGGCGGCCGCAGCGAATCCCTTCCGAGGGTGGCTCGCGAGGAGACCGCCACGGGCGGCAGGTTGTGCTGGCGGACCGCCGGGCGGCTGCTCGGACTGCTGCGGCCGTCAAGGTGGCGGATGACCGGCGTCATCACCGCCACCTGCGCCTTCGTGGTGCTCAACGTGGCGGCGCCGAAAGTCCTCGGTGACGCCACCGACGTCGTGGTTGAGGGCGTGGCGGGGGGATCCTTCGACCAGGGAAAACTGGCCGTGCTGCTGGCGGGCGTTTCCGTCCTGTATCTCGGGGCTTCCGTCTTCAGCTGGGTCCAGGGTGCCTTGACGGCCGTCGCCGTGCAGCGCCTGAGCTACGGGCTCCGGACCTCGGTGGAGGAGAAGCTGCACGTCCTGCCGTCCAGCCATTTCGACGCCCAGCACCGCGGCGATGTGCTGAGCCGCGCCACCAACGACGTGGACAACATCGCCCAGGCCCTCAACCAGCTGCTCAACCAGCTGATCCTGTCGCTGCTGATGCTCTCCGGAGCCCTCGCGATGATGCTGTGGCTCTCGCCGATCCTTGCCCTGATCGCGCTGGTCTCCGTCCCGGTTTCCACGCTTATCACCGTCCTGGTGGCCCGGAAATCCCATGCCCACTTCACCGAGCAGTGGGCGAGCACGGGCGGCCTGCACGCGCAGCTGGAGGAGTTCTTCACCGGCCACGAGGTGCTCAAGGCCTTCGGCCGGCAGGAGGATGCCGCCGCCAGCTTCAAGGACGGCAACGACCAGCTGTGCCGGGCCAGTGCCCGGGCGCAGTACGTGGCCGGCGTCGTGCAGCCCCTCATGGTCTTTGTGTCCAACCTCAACTACATCGCCGTTGCCGTGGTCGGTGCGCTGCAGGTACTCGCCGGCGCCATGACCATCGGCGGACTCCAGGCCTTCATCCAGTTCAGCCGGCTCTTCAGCCAGCCGATGGGGCAGATTGGCGGCATGCTGACCCTCGTGCAGTCCTGCCTCGCATCGGCGCGGCGGGTGTTTGAGCTGCTGGACGCGGCAGAGATCCCGACGGAACCGGCCCGGGATCCAGTGCGGGATCCCGCGCCGGCCACCGCGGGAGATTCCGGCGCCGGCAAAACCATTTCCGACGCCGCCGGCCGGGTCACTTTCGAGCACGTCACCTTCGGCTACCACCCGGGCTCGCCCGTGGTCCAGGATCTTTCCTTTGTCGTTGAACCGGGGCAGACCGTGGCGATCGTGGGACAGACCGGAGCCGGCAAGACCACCATGGTGAACCTCCTGATGCGCTTCTATGAACTGGATTCCGGCCGGATCACCGTCGACGGCAAGGACATCGCGGCGCTGACCCGGGATGAACTCCGGGCCAATTTCGGCGCGGTGCTGCAGGATGCCTGGCTGTTCACCGGCAGTATCCGGGACAACATCGAGTACGGCCGCCCCGGAGCCAGCGACGCCGAGATCGCGGCCGCTGCGCGGGCCAGCCATGTGGACCAGTTCGTCCGGGCCCTGCCCGGCGGCTACGGCACGATGCTCGGCAACGACGGCGATTCGCTGAGCCGCGGCCAGCGCCAGCTCATCTCGATCGCCAGGGCACAACTGGCCGGGCGCAACATCCTGGTCCTCGACGAGGCCACGAGCTCCGTGGACAGCCGCACCGAAGCGCAGATCCGGCTGGCCATGCAGCGGCTGCGGCAGGGACACACCAGCTTCGTCATTGCCCACCGCTTGTCCACGGTCCGGGACGCTGATCTAATTCTGGTCATGGACCAAGGACGGATCGTTGAACAGGGCAGCCATCAACAGTTGATGGCGGCGGGTGGGCTGTACCGGAAACTCTACGAGGCGCAGTTCGCCCGCCGCGAACAGACCAGGCGCGCCCAGGAGCCCGGACAGTGACCCCGACGGAAACAACAACCACGCCGTTCCCCGGCGCCTGGCGGCCCAATCCGGGCAGCTCCGTCCCCCTGTTTGAACAGCTCCGCCTCAACATCATTGCGCGGGCTGACAATGGCACCCTGGCGCCCGGGACCAAGCTACCGGCCGTACGGAGCCTCGCCGGTGAGCTGGGCGTCGCGCCGCATACGGTGGCCCGCGCCTACAAGGAACTGGAGGCGGCCGGCGTCGTCGTGACCCGGGGCCGGAACGGCACGGTGGTGTGCGCCCGCGACGAGGCCTGGAGCTCCCTGTCCGCTGCGGCCGCCGAGTTCGCCGCGGCGGCGAAGGCGCGGGGCGCCAGTTTCGCCGAGGCGGTGCAGCTGCTCGCCGCCGCCTACGACCAGGAGTAGCCCCCTGCCAGCACGCGTGATAGCACACCGTGCGGGTTCCCCCGGCCCGGGACACAGCCGGGAATAGAAATTCGAAGAAGTTTTCGATTAGCATTGGTAGCGTGCCTAAAGCCGTAGCTGAAGATCCAGCCCTCGATTCCCAGTCCGACATCATTCCGATGGGCTCCGCAAAACCGGGCCGCAGGGAAGACTCCCGCCCCGCACCGAAACGCCCGGACATGTCCCGGCTCGTCGTCAAGGGCGCCCGCGAGCACAACCTGCGCAACGTGGACCTGGACCTGCCACGCGACTCCATGATCGTCTTCACCGGGCTCTCCGGCTCGGGCAAGTCCTCGCTGGCATTCGACACGATCTTCGCCGAGGGCCAGCGCCGCTACGTCGAATCCCTCTCCGCCTACGCCCGGCAATTCCTGGGCCAGGTGGACAAGCCCGACGTCGACTTCATCGAGGGGCTCTCGCCCGCGGTGTCCATCGACCAGAAGTCCACCAGCAAGAACCCGCGCTCAACCGTGGGCACCATCACCGAGATCTACGACTACATGCGGCTCCTCTGGGCCCGTGTCGGCCGCCCGCACTGCCCCATCTGCGGGGAGCCCGTCGCGAAGCAGACGCCGCAACAGATCGTCGACCAGCTGCTCGAGCTCCCGGAGGGCACCCGTTTCCAGGTCCTCGCCCCGGTGGTCCGCGGCCGCAAAGGCGAATTCGTTGAGCTGTTCAAGGAACTCACCGCCAAGGGCTACTCGCGGGCGCGGGTCGATGACAAGCTGATCCAGCTCAACGATCCGCCCAAGCTGGGCAAGCAGTTCAAGCACACCATCGAAGTGGTCGTGGACCGCCTCGTGGTCAAGGAAGGCATCAGCCAGCGCCTCACCGACTCGGTGGAAACCGCGCTCGGCCTCGCCGAGGGACGGATTCTCGCCGAATTCGTCGACCTCGACGCCGACGACCCGGAACGGGTCAGGGCGTTCTCCGAGCACCTCGCCTGCCCCAACGAGCACCCGCTCGCGATCGACGAGATCGAACCGCGGTCCTTCTCCTTCAACAACCCGTTCGGCGCCTGCTCTGCGTGCAGCGGGATCGGCACGAAGCTTGAAGTCGACGAGGAACTCATCATTCCGAACGGGGAACTGTCCCTCTCGGAGGGAGCCATCGCGCCCTGGTCCCTCGGCACCGCGACGACGGAGTACTGGAACCGGCTGCTCGACGGGCTCGCCAAGGAACTCGGGTTCTCGATGACGACCCCGTGGGACAAACTCTCCAAGGACACCCGCCAGACCGTGCTGCACGGCAAGGACCACAAGGTCGTGGTGCAGTACCGCAACCGCTTCGGCCGGGAACGCAAGTACAGCACCGGCTTCGAGGGTGTCATCCAGTACGTCCACCGCAAACACCTGGAAACGGACTCGGACTCGGCCCGCGACCGCTACGAGGAGTACATGCGGCAGATTCCGTGCCCGGCCTGCAACGGCGCACGCTTGAACCCGGCGTCGCTTTCGGTCCTGATCAACGGCAAATCGATCGCCGAAGTCGCCGCCATGCCGATGCGCGAATGCGCCCACTTCCTGGACAACCTCGTGCTCAGCGGCCGCGAAGCCCAGATCGCCCACCAGGTCCTCATTGAGATCCAGGCCCGGCTGACCTTCCTGCTCGACGTCGGCCTGGAGTACCTGAACCTGGAACGTCCCTCCGGCACCCTGTCCGGCGGCGAAGCCCAGCGCATCCGGCTGGCCACCCAGATCGGGTCCGGCCTCGTGGGCGTGCTCTACGTCCTCGACGAGCCCTCCATCGGCCTGCATCAGCGGGACAACCGGCGCCTGATCGAAACCCTCACCCGGCTGCGGGACCTCGGCAACACCCTGATCGTGGTGGAACACGACGAGGACACCATCCAGGAAGCCGACTGGGTGGTGGACATCGGACCCGGCGCGGGCGAACACGGCGGCATGGTGGTGCACTCCGGTTCCTACAAGGAACTGCTCGAAAACACCGAATCGCTCACCGGCGACTACCTCTCCGGCCGGAAACAGATTGAGATCCCCGCGAAGCGCCGCAAGTACGACAAGAAGCGTGAACTCAAGGTCGTCGGTGCCAAGGAGAACAACCTCCTGAACGTGGATGCCGTCTTCCCGCTGGGCCTGTTCACCGCGGTGACCGGCGTCAGTGGCTCCGGCAAGTCCACCCTGGTCAATGAGATCCTCTACAAGGTGCTGGCCAACAAGCTCAACGGCGCCAAGCAGGTGGCAGGCCGGCATAAGTCCATCCAGGGACTCGAGCACCTCGACAAGGTGGTCCACGTCGACCAGAGCCCCATCGGCCGCACCCCGCGGTCCAACCCTGCCACCTATACCGGTGTCTTTGACAACATCCGCAAGCTCTTCGCCGACACCACCGAGGCCAAGGTCCGCGGCTACCTGCCGGGCCGTTTCTCCTTCAACGTCAAGGGCGGCCGCTGCGAGGCCTGCTCCGGTGACGGCACGCTGAAGATCGAAATGAACTTCCTGCCGGACGTCTACGTGCCCTGCGAGGTGTGCCACGGCGCCCGGTACAACCGGGAAACCCTCGAAGTCCACTACAAGGGCAAAACGATTGCCGATGTGCTGAACATGCCGATCGAGGAGGGCGCCGAGTTCTTCGCCGCCTTCTCGCCGATCGCGCGGCACCTCAGGACCCTCGTCGACGTCGGACTCGGCTACGTCCGGCTCGGCCAGCCCGCCACCACGCTTTCCGGCGGCGAGGCGCAGCGCGTGAAGCTGGCGGCGGAACTGCAGAAGCGCTCCAACGGGCGGAACGTCTATGTGCTGGACGAGCCCACCACGGGCCTGCACTTCGAGGACATCCGGAAGCTGCTTCTGGTGCTGCAGGGCCTCGTGGACAAGGGCAACACGGTCATCACGATCGAGCACAACCTCGACGTCATCAAGAGCGCGGACTGGATCGTGGACCTGGGCCCGGACGGCGGATCCGGCGGCGGCCGCATCGTCGCGTCGGGAACTCCGGAGCAGGTGGCGAAGTCCACGGAGAGCCACACGGCAGCCTTCCTGGCCGAGATCTTCGCCTGACGCTCCTGGCGCCGTGGCATCCGCCGCAGCAGCGGCGGATGCCACGGCGCGGCGCCCGCGCCTATATTCCCTGCGGGGCATGCGAGTTTCTGGCATCCGTTCACTCGTGAGAAACTAAGCCGGTGACCCAAACAACAGTGCCCGTGATCTTCGACCTCGACGGCACTCTTGTCGATCCGGCCGACGGCATATCGGACGGAATCGCAGCGGCCCTCACGGAGCTCGGACTCGGCGTCCCCGGCAAGGACCGGATGGATGCCATGATCGGCCCCAAACTCAGCCATTCCCTCACGAACATCGCAGGGGTCCCCGCCGACCAACTCGACGACGCCATCCGGATCTACCGCGCGCACTATCTCGCCACGGGCATCGGCCAAAGCCGGCTCTACCCGGGAATCCGGGACCTGCTGGAATCCTTTGTCGAATCCGGCCGGCCCCTCGCCGTCGCCACCCAGAAGCCCGAGGGCCTCGCGCGGACCGTCCTTGAGCACCACGGCATTGACGCCCTGTTCCACACGATCCGCGGCTCCGCGGCGGACGAAGCGGCAGCAGCCTCCGTCCCATCGGGGAAGGCAGCGATCGTCGCAGCAGCCCTGGCCGACCTCGCCACGCAACACGGGCTGGACACCCGGCACGCCGTCATGGTGGGGGACCGCGCACAGGACGTGGCCGGAGCGGCTGCCAACGGTCTTCAGTGCATCGGCGTAGGCTGGGGTTTCGCTCCGGACGGTGAACTGGACGCGGCGGGCGCCGCGGAGATCGTGCACAGCAGCGCGGCCCTGCACGAGACCATTGTCCGGCGGGACACGGTGCTGGCCGCGCCTCAGGGGCCTCCGGCGGCAACAACCGCAGCGAACCCTGACCTTAAGACTGAAGCCCAAGACGAGGTGCACACCGATGGCAATGTTTGATGCAATCCGCTGGACCACACGGGGTCTGGTGACTTCGACGTGCCGGCCCACCGTCATCGGACTCGAGAACGTGCCCAAGGAGGGCCCGTTTATTGTGGCTCCCAACCACCTGTCATTTCTGGACAGCGTGATCGTCCAGGCACTCATGCCCCGACCGGTGGCTTTTTTCGCCAAAGCGGAATACTTCACCACCGGCGGCATCAAGGGCAAAGCCATGAAGTCCTTCTTCGAGGCTGTCGGCTCCATCCCGGTGGAACGCGGCGAGCAGGCCGCCAGCGTCCAGGCGCTTAAGACGCTGCTGGGGATCCTCGACTCCGGCAAGGGCATCGGCATCTACCCGGAGGGGACCCGCTCCCGCGACGGCATCCTCTACCGCGGGCGCACCGGCGTGGGTTGGCTGGCCCTCACCACCGGCGCCCCCGTCCTCCCGGTCGGACTGATCGGCACGGAAAACCTGCAGCCCGCGGACAGCAAGTCGGTCAAACCGCAGCATTTCACCATGAAGGTCGGCGAACCGTTGTACTTCGACAAAACCGGACCGGACCACTCGCTGCCTGCCCGCCGCCAGGCCACCGACCGCATTATGGACGCGATCGCGGCCCTCAGCGGCCAGGAACGCTCCACAAGCTACAACCAGAGCAAGTCCGTCGAGTAGCGCAGCCACCCCAAATGCCTTGAGCCAGCTCGTGCCGGCGCCCAGGACGACCGGGCCGCGGGAGGGCTGCAAGCTCAGTAGACTTGAACTGTGGCAGATCCAGCGAGTTACCGACCCCAGACGGGTGAGATTCCGACCAATCCGGGCGTGTACCGCTTCCGCGACCCGCACGGCCGGGTCATCTATGTCGGCAAGGCCAAGAACCTCCGTTCGCGGCTGAACTCGTACTTCGCCAACCCGGCGGGGCTGCTCCCCAAAACGTATGCGATGGTCCACGCGGCCAGCAGCGTGGAGTGGACCGTCGTCAGCAGCGAGCTCGAGTCGCTGCAGCTCGAATACACCTGGATCAAGGAATTCAAGCCCCGGTTCAACGTGATGTTCCGGGATGACAAGAGCTACCCGTACCTGGCTGTTTCGATGGGGGAGAAATACCCCCGCGTCCAGGTCCTGCGCGGCGAGCGACGCAAGGGCACCCGCTATTTCGGCCCTTACACCGCCGGTGCCATCCGGGACACCATGGACACCCTGCTGCGCGTCTTCCCGGTCCGGAGCTGCAGCGCCGGCGTCCTGAAGCGGGCCGAAGCCAGTGGCCGGCCCTGCCTGCTTGGCTACATCGACAAGTGCGCGGCACCCTGCGTCGGCCGCATCTCCGCCGAGGACCACCGCGCCCTGGCCGAAGACTTTTGCACCTTCATGGGCGGCGAGGCCAAGCCGTTCGTCACCCGGCTGGAAAAGGACATGGCCGCCGCCGTCGCGGAACTGGACTACGAGCGGGCGGCGCGGATCCGTGACGACATCGTCGCGCTCAAGAAGGTCTTTGAACGCAACGCCGTCGTCCTTGCCGAGGGCACCGATGCCGACGTCTTCGCCCTGCACGAGGATGAACTCGAAGCCGCCGTGCAGGTCTTCCACGTCCGCGGCGGCCGGATCCGCGGCCAGCGCGGCTGGGTCGTCGAAAAAGTCGAGGACTCCACCACCCCTGACCTCGTCGAGCACCTGCTCCAACAGGTCTACGGCGAGGAAGCCGGCCTGCAGGGCAGGCTGCCCCGCGAAGTCCTCATCCCCGTGGAACCCAGCAACGCCGCGGAGCTGGCGCAATGGCTCAGCGGGCTCCGCGGAGCCAGGGTCGACGTCCGGGTGCCGCAACGCGGCGACAAGGCCGCGCTGCTGTCCACCGTGCGGGACAACGCCGAGCACGCCCTCAAGCTCCACAAATCCCGGCGCGCCGGCGATCTGACCCTGCGGTCCCAGGCACTGCAGGAACTGCAGGAGGCCCTGGAGCTGCCCATCGCGCTGATGCGGATCGAATGCTTCGATATCTCGCACGTCCAGGGCACCAACGTTGTCGGCTCCATGGTCGTGGTCGAGGACGGCCTGCCGAAGAAGTCCGAATACCGGAAGTTCTCCGTCACCGGCGCCGCCGCCACGGACGACACCGCTGCCATGCACGACGTGCTGACGCGGCGGTTCCGTAACTACCTGCAGGAGAAGACCGTCCAGGCCGAGGCCACCCGGAAGCCGGGCCATCAGGCGATGCTCAACGCCGTGGCCGACGCCGCCGTCGCGCCCGCCCCGCATGCCGTCGCCGATACCACGACCCCGGCGCCGCGGACCAAGTTCGCCTACCCGCCCAACCTCGTTGTCGTCGACGGCGGCAAGCCCCAGGTCAACGCGGCCGCCCGTGCCCTGGCCGAACTGGGCATCGACGACGTCTACGTCGTCGGGCTCGCCAAACGGCTCGAGGAGGTCTGGCTCCCGGACAGCGACTTCCCCGTGATCCTGCCCCGGGCCTCGGCGGGGCTGTACCTGCTGCAGCGCATCCGCGACGAGGCGCACCGCTTCGCGATCTCCTTCCACCGGCAGAAGCGCGGCAAGGCCATGACGGTCTCGGCGCTCGACGGCGTGCCCGGCCTCGGCGAATCCAAGCGCAAGGCCCTGCTCGCCCAGTTCGGCTCGGTCAGGACCATCAGGACGGCCAGCATCGAGGAACTCACCGGCGCCAAGGGGATCGGACCGTCCCTGGCAGCGGCGATCGTCCGGCACTTCACCGACGACGGCACTGACGCCGCCGCCGTCCCCGCCATCAACATGACCACGGGCGAAATCCTGGAGACTTAGCTAGCACCGGCAATCTTAGCTAGGGTAAGGACTTGGGAAACGGGACGCGCGGCGACTGCGCCGCAGCACGGACTCTACCCGTCAGAGGTAGACAACAACAGCACAGCAGAACGGGGCTTCACTGATGGCAGAGTCGACGGCAGGATCCGGGGCGGAGTCGGACGGCATGACGCCGGTCAAACCCGTCGAGGCCGAACTGCTCGTAGTGACGGGCATGTCCGGAGCCGGCCGGAGCACCGCCGCGGACGCCCTGGAGGACCACGGCTGGTACGTCGTGGAGAACCTCCCCCCGCAGATGCTCGGCACCCTCGCGGAAATCGTGTCCCACGCTCCGGGTTCCATTTCCAAGCTCGCCGTCGTGATGGACGTCCGCGGCAAGGAGCTGTTCGCGGACATCCGGGCCTCCCTGCGCAACCTGGAAGCCAGCGGCGTCGGGTTCCGGGTGCTGTTCCTCGACGCCAACGACGACGTCCTGGTCCGGCGTTTCGAACAGGGCAGGCGCCCCCACCCGCTGCAGGGCGGCGGCAGGATCCTCGACGGCATCGCCGCCGAACGCGAACTGCTGCAGGAACTCCGCACCTCCGCGGACATCGTGCTGGACACCTCGACGCTGAACGTCCACGGCCTGGCGACCGCGATCACCGAACTGTTCAGCGAGACCGGCCCCGTGGCGCTCCGCCTGAACGTGATGAGCTTCGGCTTCAAGTACGGGCTCCCGGTCGATGCCAACTTCGTCGCCGACGCCCGCTTCATTCCCAACCCGCACTGGGTCCCGGCGCTCCGCCCGCACACCGGGCTGGACAAGGACGTCAGTGACTATGTGCTGGAGGCGGAGGGCGTCAGTAACTTTGTGGAACGCTACGTGCTGGCCCTCGAGCCGGTCCTGGACGGCTACCGGCAGGAGAACAAGCACTACGCCACCATCGCCGTCGGCTGCACCGGCGGCAAGCACCGTTCCGTTGCCGTCGCCGTCGAACTGTCCCGCCGGCTCGCGCAGTATCCGCGCGTCACGGTGACGACCACGCACCGGGATCTGGGCCGCGAGTAATGGCGCTGTTCACCGGATCGCTGCCGCTCATCCCGCCGGAAAGCGCGGCTTTCGCCAGCCAGCAGGACAAGGGTCCGTCCGTTGTCGCGCTGGGCGGCGGCCACGGGCTCGCCGCCTCGCTGTCGGCACTGCGCCTGCTCACCTCCGAACTGACTGCCATCGTCACCGTCGCGGACGACGGCGGCTCTTCGGGGCGGCTGCGCGAGGAGTACGGTGTCCTGCCGCCCGGCGACCTCAGGATGGCGCTCTCGGCGCTGTGTGACGACACCGATTGGGGCCGCACCTGGCGCGATGTGATGCAGCACCGCTTCGCGCCCGGCGAGGGCCGCGGCGGCTCGCTCGACGAGCATGCCATGGGCAACCTCCTCATTGTCACCCTCTGGGAACTCCTGGGCGACACGGTGGCGGGCCTCAAATGGGCCGGCGCGTTGCTGGGTGCCCGCGGCGAGGTCCTGCCGATGTCAAGCGTCCCGCTGACCATCGAGGGCCAGGTGCGGGTCACCGCGCCGGACGGCACCACGGCGCTGCAGACCCTGAGCGGTCAGGCAAAGTGCGCTGTCGCCGGCTCGCTGGAACGAGTGCGGCTGCTGCCCGAGGACGCCCACGCCTGCACTGAGGCGCTCACCGCGATCGAACTGGCCGACTGGGTCATTCTCGGCCCCGGATCCTGGTACACCTCCGTGCTGCCGCACCTGTTGCTGCCGGAAATGCGCGATGCGCTCTGCAACACGGCGGCCCGCCGCTGCCTCACTATGAACCTCGCCACGGACACCAAGGAAACCCTCGGAATGTCCGCCGCGGACCACCTCCGGGTGCTCCGGGAGTACGCGCCGGACTTCACCGTCGACGTCGTCCTGGCCGATCCGGCCTCCGTGACCGACCATGCCGACTTCGAACGGGCGGCCAGGATGCTCGGCGCCGAGGTGGTGTTGGGTAAAGTGGGGGCGTCGAGCCGCCGGCCGATCCACGACCCGCTGCGTCTGGCAACGGCGTACCACGACATTTTCGGGAACAGGTAGGAAAGGTGCCATGGCACTGACAGCATCGGTCAAGGAAGAACTTTCCCGGCTGGATATCAAGAAGTCCTCGGTCCGCAAGGCCGAGGTGTCCTCCATGCTCCGCTTCGCCGGGGGACTCCACATCATCTCAGGCCGGATCGTGATCGAGGCCGAAGTGGACCTCGCCTCCACCGCGCGGCGGCTCCGTGCCGCCATCGCCGAGGTTTACGGGCACCAAAGCGAAATCATCGTCGTGTCCGGTGGCGGCCTGCGCCGCGGCAGCCGCTACGTCGTCCGGGTGGTGCGCGACGGCGAAGCCCTCGCCCGCCAGACCGGCCTGCTGGACGCCCGGGGACGCCCGGTCCGCGGCCTGCCCTCAGTCGTGGTGAACGGGTCCGCCGCCGACGCCGAAGCCGTCTGGCGCGGCGCCTTCCTGGCCCACGGTTCCCTCACCGAGCCCGGCCGGTCCTCCGCCATGGAGGTCACCTGCCCCGGCCCCGAGTCCGCCCTCGCGCTCGTCGGGGCAGCCCGCAGGCTCGGCATCCAGGCCAAGGCCCGCGAGGTCCGGGGAGTGGACCGGGTGGTCATCCGCGACGGGGACACGATTGCCGTGCTGTTGACCCGGATGGGCGCCCATGACGCGCTGATGGTCTGGGAGGAGCGGCGGATGCGCAAGGAAGTCCGTGCCACCGCCAACCGGCTGGCCAACTTCGACGACGCCAACCTGCGGCGTTCGGCGCAGGCCGCCGTCGCCGCCGGCGCCCGCGTGGACCGCGCCCTGGAAATCCTCGGCGACGACGTCCCGGACCACCTCAAATACGCCGGCGAACTGCGGGTCGCCCACAAACAGGCAAGCCTGGACGAGCTCGGCCGCCTCGCGGATCCCGTGATGACCAAAGACGCCATCGCGGGGCGGATCCGCCGCCTGCTGGCGATGGCGGACAAACGTGCCCAGGACCTCGGCATCCCGGGCACAGAGGCCAATGTGACGCCGGAAATGCTGGACGAATAGCCACCGCCGGGAAACAGCTGCAGAATCGGATCGGGCCGGCGGGAATACCTCAGGGGGACCGGAGGCTATGCCCACTGGATTCCGATCCAGAGACTTCCGGGTGCCTAAACATCCGGATGCACAATCCGAGAGTTACCAAACGGACAATCAGTCCACGACATTGGAGGATTTTGTGACCGAGTACGTACTGCCCGAACTGGACTACGACTACGCCGCGTTGGAGCCCCACATCTCCGCGCGGATCATGGAGCTGCACCACAGCAAGCACCACGCCACGTACGTGGCTGGCGCCAACAACGCCCTGGCCCAGCTCGCCGAAGCACGCGAGAAGGGCGACTTCGCCAACATCAACCGCCTTTCCAAGGACCTCGCGTTCCACACCGGCGGCCACATCAACCACTCCGTGTTCTGGAAGAACCTCTCCCCGGACGGCGGCGACAAGCCCGAAGGTGAGCTCGCGGCCGCGATCGATGACGCGTTCGGCTCCTTTGACGCCTTCCGCGCCCAGTTCACCGCCGCGGCCCTCGGCCTGCAGGGCTCCGGCTGGGGCTTCCTCGCCTACGAGCCGATCGGCGGCAACCTGGTGATCGAGCAGCTCTACGATCAGCAGGGCAACGTCGCGCTGGGCACGACTCCGCTGCTGATGCTGGACATGTGGGAGCACGCGTTCTACCTGGACTATGTCAACGTCAAGGCCGACTACGTCAAGGCCTTCTGGAACATCGTGAACTGGGCCGACGTCGCCAAGCGCTTTGACGCCGCCCGCAAGAACGCCACCGGCCTGATCACGCTCTAGCAGCGCCGCGGCGGCCTGGGTTTGCCCCGGTTCACACGCCTGTAACAAAGCTCACACTTTGGGCCGTTCGGCTCAAATCGTGGACGGTCTGCCCCTGCACTTGCGGGGGCAGACCAAGTTAAACGTAAGATAGGTCACGGAAGGCGGTTAGCCTTCAGCAATGTGGCTGGTCGCCCTCCGATCTGTTAATCATCTCTGCCCAATGGCGTGCGGGATCTGTTAGTTGGCTTGAGCGCCTTCTCAACTAATCGTGCTTGAAGAAGCACCAAGGAGACTGAAAACGTGACCACCCGTATTGGTATTAACGGCTTCGGCCGTATTGGCCGCAACTACTTCCGCGCCGCACTTGCCCAGGGGGCGGACCTCGAGATCGTTGCCGTCAACGACCTCACCAGCCCGGAAGCGCTGGCCCACCTCTTCAAATACGACTCCGTGGGCGGACGCCTGAAGGAGAGCATCGAAGTCAAGGACGGCAACATCGTCGTCAACGGCAGCATCATCAAGGTCCTCGCCGAGCGCGATCCGGCCAAGCTGCCCTGGGGCGAGCTCGGCGTCGACATCGTGATCGAATCCACCGGGTTCTTCACGAAGGCCGCCGACGCGCGGAAGCACATCGATGCCGGCGCCAAGAAGGTCCTGATCTCCGCCCCCGCCTCTGATGAGGACATCACGATCGTGATGGGCGTCAACGACGGACTCTACGACCCCGCCACGCACCACATCATCTCCAACGCCTCCTGCACCACCAACTGCCTTGGCCCGCTGGCCAAGGTGGTCAACGACGCCTTCGGCATCGAGCGCGGCCTGATGACCACGATCCACGCCTACACCGCCGACCAGAACCTGCAGGACGGCCCGCACAAGGACCTCCGCCGCGCCCGCGCCGCCGCCATCAACATGGTCCCCACCTCCACGGGGGCTGCGAAGGCAATCGGCCTGGTGCTGCCGGAACTCAAGGGCAAGCTTGACGGCTACGCCATCCGCGTACCGGTGCCCACCGGCTCCGCGACTGACCTGACCGTCACCGTTTCCCGCGAGACCACCGTCGCGGAAGTGAATGCCGCCCTCAAGGCTGCCTCCGAGTCGGACGAGCTCAGGGGCCTGCTGACCTACACCGACGAGCCGATCGTCTCCTCGGACATTGTCGGCGACCCGGCTTCCTCCATCTTCGACTCCGGCCTGACCAAGGTGATTGGCAACCAGGTCAAGGTTGTTTCCTGGTATGACAACGAATGGGGCTACTCCAACCGCCTCGTGGACCTTACGGAGCTCGTCGCAGCCAAGCTGGGCTAGGGTAAGACCCATGACATTCCACACCCTCGACGAACTGATCGCTGATGGTGTCCGTGGGCGGTACGTTCTGGTCAGAAGTGACCTGAACGTACCGCTCGACGGCTCTTCAGTAACTGACGACGGCCGCATCAAGGCCTCCCTGCCAGTGCTGGCGAAGCTCACGGATGCCGGTGCCCGCGTGCTGGTCACAGCACACCTTGGCCGCCCCAAGGGCGCCCCGGACGAGAAGTACTCGCTCAAGCCCGCCGCGGCGCGGCTGGCCGAACTGGCCCCGTTCAAGGTCTCGCTCTCGGCGGACACCGTCGGGGACGCCGCGAAGGCGTCCGCCGCCGGGCTGCAGGACGGCGAAGCCCTGGTCCTGGAGAACGTGCGTTTCGACGCCCGGGAGACCTCCAAGGACGACGCCGAACGCGGCACGTTCGCGGATGAGCTGGTGGCCCTCACGGGTGCCAGCGGCGCCTTCGTGGACGACGCCTTCGGCGCCGTGCACCGCAAGCACGCCAGCGTGTACGACGTCGCCACCCGCCTGCCGTCCTATCAGGGCGACCTGGTGCGCACCGAGGTCGAGGTGCTGCGCAAGCTCACCGCCGACACCCAGCGCCCCTACGTCGTTGTCCTGGGCGGGTCCAAGGTCTCGGACAAGCTCGCCGTGATCGACAACCTCATCGGCAAGGCGGACACGATCCTGGTCGGCGGCGGCATGTTGTTCACCTTCCTCGCCGCCGCGGGCCACAAGGTGGCCGGCAGCCTGCTGGAACAGGACCAGATCCCGATCGTGCAGGAGTACCTCAAGCGGGCAGCGGACGCCGGCACGGAATTCGTAGTACCGACCGACGTCGTGGTGGCCAGCAGGTTCGCCGCCGACGCCGAGCATGAAACGGTGCCGGCGGAGGCGATTGAAGACAGCAGCTTCGGCGCCCAGGGCATTGGCCTGGACATCGGACCGGAATCCGCCGCCGCCTTCGCGGAACGGATCAAGGGAGCCCGGACGGTGTTCTGGAACGGGCCCATGGGCGTGTTCGAGTTCCCGGCGTTCGCCGCCGGCACCCGGGCCATCGCCCAGGCACTGACCGAAACGGACGCGTTCACGGTGGTCGGTGGCGGCGACTCCGCCGCCGCGGTCCGCACGCTCGGCTTCGCCGACGACCAGTTCGGGCACATTTCCACCGGCGGCGGCGCCAGCCTCGAGTACCTTGAAGGCAAGGAACTCCCCGGCCTAAGCGTCCTGGACCGCTAGACCCGCCAGCCGGCAGGGCGCCCTGTCCCAGGACGGGGCGCCCTGCCGGCTGTCCCACTGCTATGTACTAATTGGAGACCACGTGACTACATCAACCAACGGCAAATTCGACCGCACGCCCTTCATCGCGGGCAACTGGAAGATGAACATGGACCATGTCCAGGGCATCACCCTCCTGCAGAAGCTGGCCTGGACCCTGTCCGACGCCAAGCACGACTACAGCCGGGTGGAGGTCTCCGTATTCCCGCCGTTCACCGATCTCCGCGGCGTCCAGACCCTGGTCCAGGGCGATGAACTCAAGGTCGTCTACGGCGGGCAGGATCTGTCCCCGTTTGACTCCGGCGCCTACACCGGCGACATTTCCGGACAGTTCCTCGCCAAGCTCGGCTGCTCCTACGTCCTGGTCGGCCACAGCGAACGCCGCACCATCCACCACGAGTCCGACGAGGTGCTCAACGCCAAGGCCAAGGCCGCCTTCCGGCACGGCGTTACCCCGGTACTCTGCGTCGGTGAAGGCCTGGAAGTCCGGCAGGCCGGGACGCACGTCGAGCACACCCTCGCGCAGCTCCGCGCCGGCGTCGAGGGCCTCACCCCGGAACAGGCCGCCGCGCTGGTCGTCGCCTACGAGCCGGTCTGGGCCATCGGGACCGGCGAAGTTGCCGGGCCGGAAGACGCCCAGGAAATGTGCGCCGCCCTCCGCGCCGAACTCGCCACGCTCTTCGGCGCGGACGTCGCCGGCAAGACCCGGCTCCTCTACGGCGGCTCGGTCAAGGCCAACAATGCCGCCTCGATCCTCAAGGAACGCGACGTGGACGGATTGCTGGTCGGTGGTGCCAGCCTGGACGCCGCCGAGTTTGCTAATATTGTCAGGTTCGAGAGTCACCTGCTGACGGATTAGTCCGGACACAGTCGTGGCCCCCGCAATCCAAATCTTCTGAAAGGCCGTCGTGGACGTTCTTCATGTCATTCTGCAGGTCCTCCTGGGCATCACCAGCCTCCTGCTGACCTTGCTCATCCTGCTCCACAAGGGTCGCGGTGGCGGTCTCTCGGACATGTTCGGCGGCGGCATGAGCTCCGGCCTTAGCTCCTCGGGCGTGGCCGAGCGGAACCTGAACCGCTTTACGATCATCCTTGGCGTCACCTGGGGTGTTGTCATCATCGGCCTTGGCCTGATCATGCGCTTCAGCAGCGGCGGCGACTCCTAGGACCGGCGGCAAAAACTTCATAAAAGGGGTCCTTGTGGCCCTGCCCGCATCGGGAACTCCCGAACTACACTGTGGCTGATCGCTTGCGCTTTCCGTCCACTTCAGTAGCCAGGAGTTCCCGATGCTGCATTCCGCCTCCGGATTCCGGGGTATCCGTGTAGGAGCCACCGAAGGGGCTACGCCGCGCCACGAACCGCTCGACGGCGCCGCCGCCCGCACACCACGCATCCGCGTCAGCTACCACTGCGCGAAAGGCCATGAGACCCCGCTGGTCTTCGCTCAGCTGCCCGAGGACCAGATCCCCGGCGTCTGGGACTGCCGCCGCTGTGGTGCAACGGCGACCCGGGACGAGGCGCAGTTCGCGCTCGAGGAAGTCCCGTTGGAGGGCTACAAGAGCCATTTGGAATACGTTAAAGAACGGCGCTCCAGCCAGGACGCCGAAGACGTGCTGGCCGGAGCGCTCGAGAGACTGCGTGCAAGCCGGGCCCTCCCGGAGGGATAACACAGAGGCATAACACAGCGGGATAGCGCCGCGGGCTGCCCGGCTGAGGGAACTGCGCTAGCCCTTTCGGACCAGTTGTTCAGGGACCCGGGACGCCGCGTTCTCATCGATCAGCCACAGCGTCTCATTCCGGCCCCGCGGACCTGCCGCCGGGACCTGCACCGGGTTGGCGCCCGCGAGGGCCAGCCCCACGGCACCGGCCTTGTCCTCGCCGGCTACGACCATCCAGATCTCCGACGCCGTGTTGATGGCCGGCAGCGTCAGGGAAACCCGCTCCGGCGGCGGCTTGGGGGAGTTGCGGACCCCCACCACGGAGAGTTCCTTCTCCCGGATCCCGGCCTGTTCCGGGAAGAGCGACGCGACGTGCGCGTCGGGCCCCACCCCGAGGAGGACGATATCGAAGCGGGGGAGTGCGGCCGGGTGTTCGGGCCGGTCATCGGACATGTCCGCGGCGTGTTCCGCGGCAGCTGCCTCGCCAAGCCGCCGGGCGTAGTCCGCGGCCGCCTCCTCCGGAGAGCCAAAGTCCCCGGTGGAACCGGGGACCTGGATCCGGGCGGGGTCGGCGCTGATGTGCGCGAGCAGTGCCTCATGGGCCTGGCGGGCGTTGCGTTCCGGGTCGTCGGCCGCGACGAAGCGCTCATCGCCCCACCAGAAGTTCACCTTGGACCAGTCGACGGCGGGAGACGCCGGCGAGTCCGCCACGGCCTTGAGCGAGCCGATGCCTATCGACCCCCCGGTCAGCACCACCGTCGCCTCACCGTACTTGTCCTGGATGTCCACCAGTTTGGTGATCAGGCGGGCCGCGATGGCAGCCATCAGGACGGTCGAGTCGGGATGGATACTTACTCTGGGGTCAGCGCTCACTGGGACGGACACTCCTTAGATTGGTACGTGGCAGTCCAATAGTAATCACTTCACCGAACACTTCGTCCGGGTCAAGCCGGCGGAGCTCTTCGGCCAGGCAGTCCTTCAGGCTCCGGCGCGGCAGGGAGATGCGCTGCATCGGCTGTCCGGGCTGGCTCAGTTCCGCGACCGTGAGGCCCGGCCGGAACAGCTGCACGTCTCCGCCGGTCCGGGACAGCCGGACGCGGCGGATCCCGGTGCCCGCGGGGTCCGCGACGATGGTGACCGGTGCGTCCAGGGCCAGGGTGAGCCAGGCCGCGAGCAGGATCGTGCTGGGGGAGTCTGAGGCGCCTTCGACGGCGACGGCCGTCACCGGTGAGCCATCGACCTGGTCCAGGGCGGCGGCGAGCTGGATCCGCCAGTTTGTCAGGCGGGTCCAGGCCAGGTCCGTGTCGCCGGCCTTGTAGGTGCGGCGGATGTTGTCCAGTGCGCGCTGTGGATCTGACTCGTTGGCCGAGTCCGTGATCCGGCGGTGCGCGATCCGGCCGATGGACGTCTCGCAGGCGTTCTTCGGGGCGCCGTGCGGCCACCAGGCCACGATCGGCGCATCCGGGAGCAGCAACGCCGCGACGAGCGATTCGCTTTCCTCCGCGAGTTCACCGTAGCCGCGGAGCACGATGACCTCGGACGCTCCGGCGTCCCCGCCCACCCGGATCTGCGCGTCGAGCCGGTTGGGGGCCTCGGCCCCGGCGTCGGCGAGGACGATGATCCGGCACGGGTGCTCCCGGCTGGCCTCGTTCGCGGCCTCGATGGCCTCCTCTTCCAGCCCGGACTTGGTGACGACCACGAGGGTCAGCACCCGGCCCAGGGCGATCACACCGCCCTGCTCGCGCAGCGCCATGATCTTCTTGGAAATTTTCGAGGTGGTGGTGTCGGGAAGATCTACGATCATGGCCTTCTCCAGGTTCGTCCGTCACGGGCCATGAGCTCGTCGGCGGAGGCCGGTCCCCAGCTGCCGGGGGCGTAGGGTTCGGGCTGCTCATCCAGGCTGACCCAGTACTTCTCGAACGGGTCGAGGATTTTCCAGGAGAGCTCCACTTCCGCATGGCGGGGGAACAGCGGCGGCTCGCCCAGCAGCACATCGAGGATGAGCCGTTCATACGCTTCCGGGCTGGACTCCGTGAACGAGTGCCCGTAACCGAAGTCCATCGTCACGTCCCGGACCTCCATCTGCGTGCCCGGGACCTTGGACCCGAACCGGATCGTCGCGCCCTCGTCCGGCTGGACCCGGATCACCACGGCGTTCTGGCCGAAGTCGTCCTCGCCGTGGTCGGTGAACAGCAGGTTCGGTGCCCGTTTGAACACGACGGCGATCTCGGTGACGCGGCGGCCCAGGCGTTTGCCGGCGCGCAGGTAGAACGGCACCCCGGACCAGCGGCGCGTGTGGATGTCCACCCGGACCGCGGCGTAGGTTTCGGTCTTCGAGTCCGCCGGGATCCCGTCTTCGTCCAGGTAGCCCTGGACCTGCTCGCCGCCCTGCCAGCCGCCGGTGAACTGCCCGCGGGCCGAGTGCGTGGACAGATCCTCCGGGAGCCGGACGGCGGCCAGGACCTTTTCCTTCTCGGCGCGGAGGTCATCGGCGTTGAAGGAAATCGGTTCCTCCATCGCCGTCAGCGCCAGGAGCTGCAGGAGGTGGTTCTGGATGACGTCGCGGGCCGCCCCGACGCCGTCGTAGTAGCCCGCCCGGCCGCCGGTGCCGATGTCCTCGGCCATGGTGATCTGGACGTGGTCCACGTAGTTCGCGTTCCACAGCGGCTCGAAGAGCTGGTTGGCGAAGCGCAGCGCCAGGATGTTCTGCACCGTCTCCTTGCCCAGGTAGTGGTCGATCCGGAACACCGCGTCCTGCGGGAACACCGACTCCACGATGTCGTTGAGTTGCCGGGCCGATTCAAGGTCGTGGCCGAACGGCTTCTCGATCACCACCCGCCGCCATTTGTCGCCCTCGGCCTGCGCCAGTCCGTGCTTGGACAGCTGCCGGCAGACCAGTTCGAAGGCGTTCGGCGGGATGGAGAGGTAGAACGCGTGGTTGCCGCGCGTTCCCCGCTGCTCATCGAGTTCGTCGATGGTTTCGCTGAGCCGCTTGAAGGCATCATCGTCGTCGAACTCACCCTGCACGAAGCGGATGCCCTCCGCGAGCTGCGTCCACACCGTTTCATCAAACGGCGTGCGGGCGTAGGCCTTGACCGCAGCCTTGACCTCTGCGGCGAAGTCCTCGTTCTCCCAGTTCCGCCGCGCAAAGCCCACGAGGGCGAAGCTGGGCGGCAGCAGTCCGCGGTTGGCCAGGTCATAGACGGCCGGCATGAGTTTCTTGCGCGCGAGGTCCCCCGTGACCCCGAACAGGACCAGGGACGACGGTCCCGCGATGCGGTTCAGGCGGCGGTCCCGCGGGTCCCGGAGCGGATTGCGCCCCTGGCCCGCGGCCCTGCGTCCGCCGTTATGTTTTTCTGGCATGGTGGTTCGGGTGCCTTAGCTTTCGGTGGACGAGACTGTCTGGCCGGCCAGCGTCGAGACGACGTCCTGCAGCTGGCGGACGCCGGCGGCGCGGTCCGTGAGGTGCAGCCGGAGGACAGGGCGGCCGTGGTCGGAGAGCACCTGCGCGTCACCGGCGGCCTGGGCCGAAATCAATTCCCCGAAGGTGAACGGACGGTCCGGGATGGCCAGATCGGTGGCGGACGCGGCCGTCACCTGCAGGAAGACCCCGATCGCGGGTCCGCCCTTGTGGAACTGCCCGGTTGAATGCAGGAAGCGCGGCCCCCAGCCGAAGGTCACGGGACGGCCGCTGACGGCTGCCAGCTCGTCCCGGACACTCTCGAGGGATGCGTAGGCGAGCCGGTCGAAGTAGGCCTGGACACTCAAGTAGCTGTCCGGTCCCAACTCGCCGAGGAGGGCGCTGACGGCCTCGGCCGCGGTTTCGGCGCCGCCGAGCCAATCCCCGCCGCGGACCTCGATGGCGCCGTCGGTGAAGTTGGCCGGCGTCGGCTCCGGCTGCGCGTCGAGCAGTCCGCGGGCTGCCACCTTGGCGGCTTCGACGTCGGGCTGGTCGTAGGGGTTGATGCCGAGCAGGCGCCCGGCGACCGCGGTGGCGAACTCCCACGTCATCATCTGGGTGGGCAGGCCGCCGGCGATCGCGACTTCGTTCTCGCCGAGTTCGACGTCGGCATCCGCCCCGACGAGGCGGATCACCAGGACGTCGGGGGCGCCGAGGCTGCCCTCCGGGGAGGAAGGCCCGGCGACGACCGGCAGCACACCGGTGCCGAGCTTGCCGGTGGATTCGGCGATGAGCTGTTCGGCCCAGTCCGCGAAGCCGGTGATTCCCGAGCCGTCCTCGGCGATGACGATCTTGTCGCGCAGCGGGTTCGTGCCGCCCAGTGCGGCGCCGAGGGCGAGGCCGATGTTTTCCTCGCCGTCCTCGTTAAGGACTTCGGCGGCCTCCTCGGCTTCATCCAGGAACGCCTGGATGTCCACGCCGGCCAGGCCGCACGGCACCATCCCGAACGCGGTGAGCGCCGAGTAGCGTCCGCCGACGGTGGGGTCCGCGTTGAAGACGGCACGGTAGCCGGCCTCGCGGGAGGCCTTGTCCAGCGGGGAGCCCGGATCGGTGACGATGATGATCCGGCTCTTCGCGTCGAGTCCGGCCTCGGTGAAGGCGTGCTCGAAGATCCGGCGCTGCGAATCGGTCTCCAGGGTGGAGCCGGACTTGGAGGAGACGACGATCGCGGTTTCGGCCAGACGGTCCGCAAGGGTGGCGGCGACCTGTTCCGGATCGGTGCTGTCCAGCACGGTCAGTTCGACGCCGGCGGTGCCGGCGATGACCTCGGGGGCCAGCGAGGAGCCACCCATGCCGCAGAGGACGATCCGGCTGACGCCCTCGGCGCGCAGGGCGTCGCGGAGGGCCAGGATCTCCGCGACGAGCGGCTGGGAGACGGTGGCCGCCTCGACCCAGCCCAGCCGGACGGACGCCTCGGCCTCGGCGTCGGGACCCCACAGGGTGGCGTCCTTGGCGAAGATCCGGGTGGCGACCTTGTCTTCCAGCAGGGCGGGCAGGTGCTGTTCGTGGGCCAGGCGGGCGGCGCCCGTGGCGTCGTAGCTGAGAGTGGTCATGGGGACTATGCGTCCTTCCGTGCAGCGGCGAGGGCTGCCTCGACGTCGTTCAGCAGTTCCTTCCAGCTTGCCACGAACTTGTCGAGGCCTTCAGACTCAAGCACGGCGACGACCTCGTTGTAGGAGATGCCGAGGGCATCGAGGGCGTTCAGGGTGGCGTTGGCGTCGTCATAGCCGCGGCTGACCGTGTTGCCCGTGACGGTGCCGTGATCGTAGGTGGCGTCGAGGGTCTTTTCCGGCATGGTGTTCACGACGCCGGGGGCGACGAGTTCGGTGACGTAGAGGGTGTCCGGGTACGCCGGGTCCTTGACGCCGGTGGAGGCCCACAGCGGACGCTGGGGGAGGGCGCCGGCGTCGGCCAGGAGGGCCCAGCGTTCGGTGGAGAAGAGTTCCTCGTAGACCTGGTAGGCCAGGCGGGCGTTGGCCAGGCCGGCCTTGCCCTTGAGTGCGCGGGCCTCGTCGGTGCCGATGGCGTCGAGGCGCTTGTCGATTTCGGCGTCGACGCGGGAGACGAAGAAGGACGCGACCGAATGGATTTTGGAGAGGTCGTGGCCGTTGTCCTTGGCCTGCTCCAGGCCGGACTGGAACGCGTTGATGACGGCGCGGTAGCGCTCCAGCGAGAAGATCAGCGTGACGTTGACGCTGATGCCGGCGCCGAGCGTGGCCGTGATGGCTTCCAGGCCCTCGAGGGTCGCCGGGATCTTGATCAGGACGTTTTCCTTGTTGACCTGCGCGTGGAGCTCCTTGGCCTCGGTGATGGTGCCGGCGGTGTCCCAGGCGAGGCGGGGGTCGACCTCGATCGAGACGCGGCCGTCGACGCCCTTCGTGGCCGCGGCGACCGGTGCGAAGAGGTCGCAGGCATCGGCGACGTCGGTCGTGGTAATCGCGAAGACGGTCTCCTCGACGCTGGCGCCGGCGGCGGCCTTCGCGGCGATGATGTTGTCGTAGTCGTGGCCGGTGGTGATGGCCGCGTGGAAGATCGACGGGTTGGTGGTGACACCGACGACGTTCTTCTCTTCGATCAGCTTGCGCAGGGTGCCGGTGGCGAGGCGGCCGCGGGAGAGGTCATCGAGCCAGATCGAGACGCCGGCGTCGGAGAGCAGCTGCGTGGGGGTGGTGGTCATGGGTAGCTCCTGAAGTCTGGGGCCGCCGCCTGTCTGGGCGGCCCGTAAAACGTGAAGTTGGGGGTCAGGCCGGGAGACCGGCGAGGGATTCCTTGGCCGCGGCGGCAACGGCCTCCGCGGTGATGCCGAATTCCTGGAACAGGCGCTTGTAGTCCGCGGAGGCGCCGAAGTGCTCGAGGCTGACGGAACGGCCGGCGTCGCCGACGAATTCCTTCCAGCCCAGGGCAAGCCCGGCTTCGACGGATACCCGTGCCTTGACAGCGGCCGGGAGCACCGCTTCGCGGTAGGCGGCGTCCTGCTTGTTGAACCATTCCACGCACGGCATGGACACGACGCGGGTGGGGATGCCCTCGGCCTGGAGCGCCGCACGGGCGTTCACGGCCAGCTGGACCTCCGAGCCGGTGCCGATCAGGATCACCCGGGCTTCGGCGGTCCGGCCGTTGGCGGAGGCTTCGGCCAGGACGTAGCCGCCCTTGGCGACGCCGGCGGTGGAACCGAAAGTGTCGGCGTCGGCGTCGGACGTTCCGCGGGCGTAGGTGGGAATGTTCTGGCGGGTCAGGACAATGCCGGCCGGGTTCGCGTGGTTTTCGAGCATGACCTTCCAGGCGGCCGCAACCTCGTTCGCGTCGCCCGGGCGGACCACGTCCAGGCCCGGGATGGCGCGGAGTGAGGCGAGCTGCTCCACCGGCTGGTGCGTGGGGCCGTCTTCGCCGAGACCGATCGAGTCGTGCGTCCAGACGTACAGCGACGGGACGCCCATCAGGGCGCCGAGCCGGATCGCCGGGCGCTGGTAGTCGCTGAAGATCAGGAAGGTGCCGGAGAAGGCGCGGGTGCGGCCGTGCAGGCTGATGCCGTTGACGATCGACGCGGCGGCGTGTTCGCGGATGCCGAAGTGCAGCACCCGACCGTAGGGGTTGCCCTTCCAGGCGCCCGTGGACCGGGACGCCGGAATGAACGACGGAGCGCCCTCGATCGTGGTGTTGTTGGACTCGGCAAGGTCGGCCGAACCGCCCCACAGCTCCGGCATAACCGGACCGATGGCGTTCAGGACCTTGCCGGAGGCGGCGCGGGTGGAGACGTCCTTGCCGGCTTCGAAGACCGGAAGGGCAGCGTCGAGTTCGGCCGGAAGCTTCCGGGCTTCGACGCGCTCCAGCAGGGCTGCGCCCTCGGGGTTGCCGGACTGCCAGGCCTCGAAGTCCTGCTGCCATGCGGCACGGGCGGCGGCGCCGCGGTCCACGGCTGCCCGGGCGTGGGCCAGGACGTCGTCCTCGACCTGGAAGGAACGCTCCGGGTCGAACCCGAGGACCTTTTTCAGCGCCGCGACTTCCTCGGCGCCGAGTGCGGAGCCGTGGATCTTGCCGGTGTTCTGCTTCTTGGGGGCCGGGTAGCCGATGATGGTGCGCAGCGAGATGATGGAGGGCTTGTCCGTCTCGGCCTTGGCTGCCAGCAGGGCGGCGTGCAGTTCCTGCACGTCCTCCTTGTACTCGCCGGTCCGGGTCCAGTCCACGCGCTGGGTGTGCCAGCCGTAGGCCTCGTAGCGCTTCAGCACATCCTCGGTGAAGGCGACGTCGGTGTCGTCCTCGATCGAGATGTGGTTCTCGTCGTAGATCACCACAAGGTTCCCGAGCTCCTGGTGCCCGGCGAGCGAGGACGCCTCGGAGGTGACGCCCTCCTGGAGGTCGCCGTCGGAGGCAATGACCCAGATGGTGTGATCAAACGGTGAGGTGCCGGCCGCGGCGTCGGCGTCGAACAGTCCGCGCATGCGGCGCTGAGAGTACGCGAAGCCGACCGCGGAGGCCAGACCCTGGCCCAGCGGACCGGTGGTGATCTCGACGCCGGCGGTGTGCTTGTATTCCGGGTGCCCCGGGGTCAGTGAACCCCAGGTGCGCAGCGCTTCCAGATCCTTCAGTTCCAGGCCGTAGCCGGAGAGGAAGAGCTGGATGTACAGCGTCAGGGAGGTGTGCCCGGGGGAGAGGACGAAGCGGTCCCGTCCCAGCCAGTCGGGGTTCTTCGGGTCGTGCCGCATCAGCTTCTGGAAGAGAAGGTAGGCGGCGGGAGCCAGGCTCATCGCGGTACCCGGGTGGCCGTTACCGACCTTCTCGACGGCGTCGGCGGCCAGGACACGGACGGTGTCCACGGCGCGCTGGTCCAAGCTGCTCCATGACAGTTCTTGCTCTTCCAAATGTGGCACGAAAACCGGGCCCCTCTCTGTGCTGACGGCGGGTGGAAGGATCAATCCCGACCGGGGCACAGTTCGGTGCCCGCTGCGTTATGTACCAGCCGTTCACCATCGAAACGTTTGATCTAACATTCAGTCGCGTGTGCGAAGGCACGCCTGCCGTTGCTGCAGGCAGTGAACCCCAGGCAATCTGGCAGCCGTTTCGGCCACCGCCCGCACGCGCTGATCTGCAGACAGCTTAGCCCCATTCCAGCTGCCGGGTGCTGTACATCTCACAAAATGGACGGGATTGGTCGCTTATATGAATCACCGGCGCCCGCGGCGGCCGTGAGCCCGCGTTAACCTGCTCGAACCATGCGTACCCTTCGGCGGCATCCGCCGGACCGGTCCGGCGGTGCCTGCACGGTATGATGGTTCGTGGCTACCCACGGAGCGGGACGCGCCTCTGCGCCGCGCGCGGACCCCTCCGATATGCAACCCGCGTTGCGGAACCAGCCGGACTGAACAGCCAGACAGAACAGAGTGACTGCCACCGTGACCACAACAGAAACGCCGCTGAACGCTTCCCCCGTCGCCGGAAGCGTCGGCTTCACCCGCAAAGCCAAGGCCTATCTGGCGCTCACGAAACCCCGCGTCATTGAACTCCTGCTGGTCAGCACGCTGCCGACCATGATTTTCGCGGAACGCGGATTCCCGTCGATCGGCCTGATTGTGGCCACCCTGGTCGGCGGCGCCTTTGCCGCCGGCAGCGCGGGTGCCTTCAACTGCTACTTTGACCGCGACATCGACAAGCTGATGCACCGCACCGAGAACCGGCCCCTCGTCACGGGCGAGGTGACACCGCGCGAGGCGCTCGTCTTCTCCTGGCTCCTCGGCGCGGCGGCGATCGTGATTCTCTGGTTCGGGGCCAACCCGCTGGCGGCCTGGCTGGGCGTCGGTGCCATCGTCTTCTACGTGGTCATCTACACCCTGATCCTCAAGCGGCGCACGGCGCAGAACATCGTCTGGGGCGGCGCGGCCGGTTGCTTCCCGGTGCTGATCGCCTGGGCGGCCGTTACCAACACGGTGGAATGGCCCGCCATCGTGCTCTTTATGGTCATCTTCCTGTGGACCCCGCCGCACTACTGGCCGCTGTCCATGCGGTACGGCGAGGATTACCGCAACGCCAACGTGCCCATGCTCGGCGCGATCGCCGGGGCCAAGGTTGTCTCGGTCCAGGTGGTCCTGTACGCCTGGGCCATGGTGGCCTGCTCGCTGCTGCTGGTTCCGGCCGGCGGTGCCGGCTGGGTGTACACCGCCACCGCCGTGATTGCCGGTGCGTGGTTCCTCTACGAATCGCACGCACTGTTCAACCGCGCGCAGGCCGGCGACGTGTCCAACAAGGGCGCCATGAAGGTCTTCCACGGCTCGATCAGCTACCTGACCCTGCTCTTCATCGCCCTGGCCGTCGACCCGTTCATCGGTTCGGCCATCATCGGCGGCTAGCCACTTTCCCGCAGGCACCTCCGCAAACCACAACGCGGGGTCACTCTCGGCCCATCCGGACGCCCGGATGGGCCGAGAGTGACCCCGCGTTGTTTTGTGTGCGGCGGCTTGACCGGGCTTACTGGACCGGGCTGCTGCGGGCCAGGTCAGCGGCGTTGGTGGCCGCGCTCATTAGCAGGGCTGATCCGAGCATGTGCGCGGCAACCAGGAGCGCCGGGATGCCGTTGTAGTACTGCGTGAACCCGATGGCGGCCTGCAGTACCGTGACGCCCAGGAGCAGATACACGGCGGTGCGGAACGGCCCGGAAATCCGGCCGCGGATGACGAGGTACAGCGCAAACAGCGTCCCGGCGGTCACCAGGTAGGCCGGCACGGCGTGAATATGCGAGAACAGGTCCCAGTCCAGGTTGTTGCGCGGGGCATCGGCGTCGCCGGCGTGCGGGCCGGCTCCGGTGACCACAACGCCCAGGCATACGGCGACGGCGGAAAACAGCGCGACGGCGGCCATCAGCGGGCGCGCGACTCCCGGCAGGGCGGCCAGGTCAACGACCCGGAAGTGCCCCGTCCGACCGTAGGCGCGGTTGACCAGCAGGGTGGCCAGGACCACGAGGGCCATCGAGACCAGGAAGTGCAGGCCAACCACCCAGGGGTTCAGCTGGGTCAGCACCGTGATGCCGCCGATCACCGCCTGCGCCGGGATGCTCGCGAGCAGGCCGAGCGCGAGCAGGAAGAGGTCGCGGCGTTCCTTGCGGAGATTCCACAGGTACACCAGCATCGCGACGGCGACGGCGGCCAGGGCGAAGGTCAGCAGGCGGTTGCCGAATTCAATGATGCCGTGGATCCCCATTTCCGGGGTGTTCACGAGCGAGGCGTCCGTGCAGCGCGGCCAGGTCGGACAACCCAGGCCCGAGGCGGTGAGGCGGACAGCCCCGCCGGTCACAATCAGGAGGGTCTGGCCGATCAGGGACAGCACCGCCAGCCGCTGCACCGTTTTGTTGACGGTGACGGGCAGCCAGGGGATGTTCCGGGAAGCGGTCCGGGGAGGGCGGGAGACCGTGCTCACAGTATTCTCAATTCCATTTGAACCAACGGGTTGCTGCGCCGCCGGCGATCGCCGTCCAGAACAGCAGGACAAGGACAGGGACAGGGCTGACGCCGCCGGACAGGAATGCTTCCCGCATCCCCTGTCCCAGGGCGCCGGAG
Organism: Arthrobacter ginsengisoli; assembly: GCF_031456935.1. Classification (NCBI taxonomy): domain Bacteria; kingdom Bacillati; phylum Actinomycetota; class Actinomycetes; order Micrococcales; family Micrococcaceae; genus Arthrobacter; species Arthrobacter ginsengisoli. Next base: position 210,532 of record NZ_JAVDVQ010000007.1, read on the forward strand.
GGGAGGAAGTGCACGATCGTCTGCAGCAGGGCGGGCAGCCGTTCGGCCGGGATCACGATCCCGCCGAGGGCACCCAGCAGGATCCACAGCAGGTTGGTGATGGCGAGGGTCGCCTCCGGCCGGACAGTTCCGGCGACGAGCAGGCCCAGCGCGGTGAAGGACGCGGCGCCGAGCACCAGCAGCGCCAGCCCGGGCGCCCAGCCCAGCGGATCCGGCTGCCAGCCCAGCAACAGGGCCACGGCCGTAACCACCAGCACCTGCAGGGCCAGCACCGCGAGGACCGCCAGGACTTTCCCGGCAATCAGCCCGGTGCGGCCCAGGGGGGTGGTCGAGAGGAAGCGCAGGACGCCGTAGCGGCGGTCAAACCCGGTGGAGATGCCCTGCCCGGTAAACGCGGTGGACATGGCACACAGCGCCAGGATGCCCGGCACGGCAACATTGATCCGGCTCGCACCGAACCCGTCCAGCAGGGGCAGGACCGTCAGGCCCACCATGGCCAGCAGTGGCAGCACGACCGCCAGGATCAGCTGTTCGCCGTTCCGGAGCATGGTGATGGTCTCGTACTTGCCCTGCAGCACAATGCGCCGCAGCAGCGGGGCCGGCGCGCTGCCGAGGGGGCGCGGCGGCGGGGCGCTGCCGGGCCGGGCGCTGCCCAGTGCGGCACTGTCGCGGGTCATCGGATCTCCCTTCCGGAGATGTCGAGGAAGACGTCCTCCAGGCTGCGGGCCTTAAGGCTCAGCGAGCGGGGCATGATGCCCCGGACGGCCCACCAGGCCGTGATCGCCGCCAGGTCCGCAGCCGTCAGCGCGCCGGTGGCGGCGTAACTGCCGGCGCGTGCCTCGGTGACGCTGACGCCGTCGGGGAGCACGCCGGTGAAATCCAGTCCGGGGTCGGTTTCGAACAGCAGGGTGCGGATGTGCTGCGCACCGGCGTCGGGCGGCAGGGGGTGCTGCAGGAGCTGCGCGACCGTCCCCTCGGCGACATTGCGGCCGGCGTCGATGATGTAGACGTAATCGGCGAGGCGCTGGGCGTCATCCATCAGGTGCGTGGTCAGGATGATCCCCATTCCGCGGTTCCGGAGTTCGGAGATGAGCTCGAATACGAGCTGGCGCGACTGCGGGTCCAGGCCGGCGCTGGGTTCGTCCAGGAAGAGCACCTCGGGGTTGCCCACCAGCGCGGCCGCGAGTGCGAGCCGCTGCTTCTGCCCGCCGGAGAGCCGGCGCACGGAGGTCCGGCTGAAGCTGTCGATACCGAGGCGCTCGATGAGTTCGCCGACCGGCCACGGGTCCCCGTACATGCCGGCGATATGCTTGAGCAGGGGGATGGGACGGGCCGACGGCGGCAGTCCGCCGTCCTGCAGCATCACCCCGACGCGGGCACGCAGGGCGGCCCCTGCGTTGTCCGGGTCCTCGCCCAGGAGGCTGATGTTGCCGTGGGTGCGTTTCTGCAGCCCCTGGGCGCATTCGATGGTGGTGGTCTTGCCCGCGCCGTTGGCTCCCAGCAGGGCCGTGACCTGCCCGGGTGCGGCGACGAGGGAAAGCCCGCTGACCACCCGCAGCATCTTGCCGTCGAGGGTGGGCAGTGGACCAACATCCTTTACTAGCCCGCTGATGGACAGGACGGGGGATTCGGTGGATCGCACCACAGCATTCTACGGGATGTAGTACGTCCCGTTCCGGCCCGCCGGCTGCCCGAGGATAGCCATGCCTTACTGGAACGGGGGACTAAATTAGGACATGATTGTGTTGTGTATTCCATGAGCCCCCTGACTTCTGTCGCGCCCCCGGGTCCCGGCCGCCCGCGTGCGGCGTCACCGGCTGCGTCGGGAGCCGTGGCAGCCCAGGCGGCCACCGCTTTCCCGGCGGCCGACGCCGAGGAGCGCACCCGGGACCGCGTGCTGAACGCAGTCCTGGAACACGGCCCCATCAGCGCCGCCGAACTCGGCGACCTGCTCGGGTTCACACCCGCCGCTGTCCGGCGGCATCTGGACCACCTCTCCCGCGACGGCGTGATTGAGGTCAAGCGGGCCGCCCGCGCCGGCGCCGGGGCCGGGCGTCCCGCCCGCCGTTATGTCCTCAGCTCCCAGGGCCAGTCGACGCTGGGCAACGACTATCTCGACATTGCCACGCTGGCACTGCAGCGCCTCGGCGAACTGGCCGGGCCCGACGCCGTCCGGCAGTTCGCCGTCGAACGCTTCGGCGAGATGGAACGACGGTACGCGCCCGAGATCGAGGCGGCCGGCCCGGACATCACCGCCCGGGCGCAGGCGCTGTCCGAGGCGCTGAGCCGCGACGGGTTCGTGGCCTCCACGACCTCGATCGAAGCCAAGGCGCCGCTGCCGGCGGCGCTCTCCAGCGTCCAGCTGTGCCAGGGGCACTGCCCCATCCAGCAACTGGCCGCGCAGTTCCCGGTGTTCTGCGACGTCGAGACGGACGTGTTCTCCCGGCTCGTCGGCGTCGACGTCCGCCGGCTCTCCACGCTGGCACGCGGCGGGCACGTCTGCACCACCCACATACCTACAGGCCGTCCGGCGGCCAGGGGGCCTCACAGCCCTGCAACCAGCCCGGGCAGCCTGGACGAAGTATCCAACCATCTGCAAGAAAGGCCGTGATGACGGACCAACTATCAGAGAAGAAGGTTGCTGAATCCACTGTGATTTCGGAGATTCTGGAAAAGAATCCCGAGCTCCACGGAATCGGAACCTATGAGTACGGCTGGTCCGACAAGAACGACGTCGGGGCCAACGCCCGCCGCGGCATCAACGAGGACGTCGTCCGTGACATTTCGGCCAAGAAGAGTGAGCCGGAGTGGATGCTGGACCTGCGCCTGAAGGGCCTGAAGTACTTCGACCGCAAGCCCATGCCGACCTGGGGTGCAGACCTCTCCGGCATTGACTTCGACAACATCAAGTACTTCGTGCGGTCTACGGAGAAGCAGGCCAACACGTGGGAGGACCTCCCCGAGGACATCCGGAACACCTACGAGAAACTGGGCATCCCGGAGGCCGAGCGCAGCCGCCTCGTCTCCGGCGTCGCCGCCCAGTACGAGTCCGAGGTCGTCTACCACCAGATCCGCGAGGACCTGGAACAGCAGGGCGTCATCTTCCTGGACACGGACACCGCGCTGCGTGAGCACCCGGAGATCTTCCAGGAGTATTTCGGCACCATCATCCCGGTGGGCGACAACAAGTTCGCGTCGCTGAACACGGCTGTCTGGTCCGGCGGGTCCTTCGTGTACGTGCCCAAGGGCGTCCACGTCGACATCCCGCTGCAGGCCTACTTCCGCATCAACACGGAAAACATGGGCCAGTTCGAGCGCACGCTGATCATCGCGGACGAGGACTCCTACGTCCACTACATCGAAGGCTGCACCGCGCCGATCTATACTTCGGACTCGCTGCACTCCGCCGTCGTGGAAATCATCGTGAAGAAGGGCGCCCGCGTCCGCTACACCACCATCCAGAACTGGTCCACGAACGTGTACAACCTGGTCACCAAGCGCGCCATCTGCGAGGAGGGCGCCACGATGGAGTGGATCGATGGCAACATCGGCTCCAAGGTCACCATGAAGTACCCGGCCGTTTACCTCGTGGGCGAGGGCGCCAAGGGCGAGACCCTTTCCATCGCTTTCGCGGGCGAAGGCCAGCACCAGGACACCGGCTCCAAGATGGTCCACATCGCGCCGAACACCAAAAGCTCGATCGTGTCCAAGTCCGTCGCCCGCGGCGGCGGCCGGGCCGCCTACCGCGGCCTGGTCCAGGTCCGCGAAGGCGCCAAGCACTCCGCCAACACGGTCCGCTGTGACGCCCTGCTGGTTGACACCATCAGCCGTTCGGACACGTACCCGTACATCGACATCCGCGAGGACGACGTCACGATGGGTCACGAGGCCACGGTCTCGCGGGTCAGCGAAGAACAGCTGTTCTACCTGATGTCCCGCGGCATGCGCGAAGACGAGGCCATGGCGATGATCGTCCGCGGCTTCATCGAGCCCATTGCCCGTGAGCTGCCGATGGAATACGCCCTCGAGCTGAACCGACTGATTGAACTGCAGATGGAAGGATCGGTCGGTTAATGACTGACATCACTACTGAAAAGGCCCGCATCGGCGCGCCCTCAGCCCAGCCGTTCATCAACGGCTTCACCGAGGAAGGCGAAAGCCTCTCACCGCTGAACGCCGCGGAGTCCAAGTCCCCGCTGGCCGGCGAAGCCGTCAAGCGGCACTCGCACGGCGGCGGCGTCGGCATTCCGGACAGCTCCCGCGCCGGACGCCTGACCTCCTACAAACTGGCGGACTTCAAGCCGCTGACCGGCATGGAGGAGGACTGGCGTTTCACCCCGCTCAAGCGCCTCCGCGGCCTGCACACCGACGTCCTCAACGGGACCGCACCGTCCGTCAGCGTCACCGCACCGGACAGCGTCACCGTGGAGACCGTCGGCCGTGACGACCGCCGGATCGGAACGGCCGCGATCCCCGAGGACCGCGTCTCCGCAAACGCCTGGGAGAACTTCACCGAGGCCACCGTCATCACCGTCCCGGCCGAGGTCCAGGTCGACGGCGAGGTCAGCGTCCTGCTGACCGGCCAGGGCACCGTGGCCTCCGCCCAGCACGTCGTGATCGTCGCGGAGAAGTTCTCCAAATCCGTCGTCGTCCTGGACCACCAGGGCAGCGCCGTCGTCTCGGAAAACGTTGAAATCCTCGTTGAGGACGGCGCGCAGCTGACCGTCATCTCGCTCCAGGAATGGAACGACGACGCCGTGCACGCCTCCTCTCAGCAGGTCAAACTCGGCCGCGACGCCAAGTTCAAGCACATCGTCGTCAGCCTCGGCGGCGACCTGGTGCGTGTCACCCCGTCGGCACGCTTCACCGCCCCGGGCGCCGAAGTGGAACTGTTCGGCCTGTACTTCGCCGACGCCGGCCAGCACCTCGAGCAGCGCCTGTTCGTGGACCACGCCGTCGCCAACTGCAAGTCCAACGTCCTGTACAAGGGCGCCCTGCAGGGCCGCAACGCGCACACCGTCTGGGTGGGTGACGTCCTGATCCGCAAGGAAGCAGAAGGCACCGACACCTACGAGGCCAACCGCAACCTGGTCCTCACCGACGGTGCCCGCGCGGACTCCGTCCCGAACCTGGAAATCGAAACCGGCCTGATCGCCGGCGCCGGCCATGCCAGCGCCACCGGCCGCTTCGACGACCAGCACCTGTTCTACCTGATGGCCCGCGGCATTCCGGAAGAGGTGGCCCGCCGTCTGGTGGTCCGCGGATTCCTGAACGAGATCATCCAGCAGATCAAGGTTCCGGCCATCGAGGAGCGCCTCACAGCCGCCGTCGAACGCGAACTCGCGGCAACGAACCACTAGTGCGCAGCACTAAAGAACACGGAAACCATCAATGACTGAACAGCCAAAAGGCGAGCTGGTCTGCAACGCCAGCGAGATCCAACTCAAGCAGGCGCTGCGGATCCTGATCGACGACTACCCGGTAGCGATCGTGAAGGACTCGATGGGCGAAATCCACGCCATCGGCGACACCTGCTCCCACGCGGACATCTCCCTCTCCGAAGGGGAGGTCGAAGGCTGCAAGATCGAGTGCTGGGGGCACGGTTCCCAGTTCGACCTGCGCAGCGGCGAACCGCTGCAGCTGCCGGCCTATGATCCTGTTCCCGTCTTTGCGGTGACCGTCCTGGATGACGAAGTCTATGTGGACTTCACCAATGTCCTGAACGGCGCCGAGGCTCCGAACTTCAGCTGACTGCCCCGGCACCGCGGCAGCCAGTCCCAGAAAACTTATCGACCAGAAACAGCACAGTGCCGGAGGGCACGGTGCAGAGGAGAACAAGACACATGTCTACTCTTGAGATCAAGGACCTGCACGTCAGCATTGACACCGAGCAGGGCACCAAGGAAATCCTGAAGGGCGTCAGCCTGACCATCAAGACCGGCGAGACGCACGCCATCATGGGGCCGAACGGTTCCGGCAAGTCCACGCTGGCGTCCACGATCGCCGGGCACCCCCGCTACAACGTCACCGCCGGCACCATCACCCTGGACGGCGAGAACGTCCTCGCGATGACCGTCGACGAGCGCGCCCGCGCCGGCCTGTTCCTCGCCATGCAGTACCCGGTGGAGGTTCCCGGCGTCAGCATGACGAACTTCCTGCGGACCGCCAAGACGGCCATCGACGGCGAGGCACCCAAGCTGCGGACCTGGACCAAGGACGTCAAGGCTGCCATGGCCCAGCTGCGCATCGACGCCGACTTCACCCAGCGCAACGTCAACGAGGGCTTCTCCGGCGGCGAGAAGAAGCGCGTCGAGATCCTCCAGCTGGAGCTCTTCAAGCCGAAGTTCGCCATCCTGGACGAGACCGATTCGGGCCTGGACGTCGACGCCCTCAAGGTCGTCTCCGAGGGCGTCAACCGTGCCCACGCCGAGGGCAACATGGGCACCCTGCTCATCACGCACTACACCCGGATCCTGCGCTACATCAAGCCGGAATTCGTGCACGTGTTCGTTGATGGCCAGGTTGTCGAAGAGGGCGGCCCGGAGCTCGCCGACCGCCTCGAAGAAGAAGGCTACGACCGCTACGCCACCGGCGCCGGGGCAGCCACCATCGCGGCAGCGTCCGCCGCTGCCCAGGCCTAGTTAGGACGTCTCCATGACCGAACTCAATGTGGCCCGTACGGGCCTCGAGGATGTCGAAGAGGCACTCAAGGATGTGATCGACCCGGAACTGGGCGTGAACATCGTTGATTTGGGCCTGCTGTACGGGCTGAAATACTCCGACGACGACGGCGCCCTGCTGATCGACATGACGCTGACCACGGCCGCCTGCCCGCTCACCGATGTGATCGAGGAGCAGGTCGGCAAGGCCCTCGACGGGATCGTCGACGAATGGCGCCTGAACTGGGTGTGGATGCCGCCGTGGGGTCCGGAGCGGATCACCGAGGACGGCCGCGACCAGATGCGCGCCCTGGGCTTCAACATCTAGCCCCACCGTTACGACGACGGCGGCCGGTCACCTTTTACGGAAGGTGGCCGGCCGCCGTCGTCGTTCATCGACTGCTCCGCAACCGCCCTTTAGCCGGCCCATAACGGCCGTTAGGGAGCAGCGGATGGGGCTAGGGGGTGGCGACGCCGAAGGTGTCGCACTGGTTGATGTCTCCGGTCGCATAGCCCTGGTAGAACCACTTCTGCCGCTGCTCGCTGGAACCGTGGGTCCAGGACTCGGGCGAGACCCGGCCGGTCGCTGCCTTCTGGATGCGGTCGTCGCCGACGGCCGAGGCGGCGGAGAGGGCATCGCGCAGGTCCTGTTCCTTGAGCGGCTCCAGGAACGGCAGGCCGGTCTTGGGATCCTCCTGGGTCGTGGCGTAGCGGACCCAGAGTCCCGCGTAGCAGTCGGCCTGGAGTTCCACCCGGACGGCCCCGGATTCCGGTCCCTGCGGATCCTGCTGGGCCTGGTCGAGGTTTCCGAGCACGTTCTGGATGTGGTGGCCGAACTCGTGGGCCACCACGTACTCCTGTGCCAGCGGTCCGCCGGAGGAGCCGAAGCGGTCCACGAGTTCCTGGAAGAACCCCGGGTCGAAGTACGCCGTGGTGTCGGCGGGGCAGTAGAAGGGCCCGACTTCAGACGTCGCGGCGCCGCAGCCGGTGTTGGTGCCGCCCGTGAAGATCACCGTTTCCGGCTGCGGGTATTGCCTGTTGTACTGGGCGAGGTAGGCCGGCCAGAAAGCGTTGAGGCTGTTCACCGTGCCGACGATCCGGCAGTCCAGCCGGGCGTCCGCGTCGGCGCCGCTGGCGCAGGCCGGGGCGGTGCCCTGGCTTTGCGCGCCGGGGTCCTGGGAGGTGCCGCCCAGGCCTTCCAGCAGGCTCGGATTGATGCCGAGCAGGGCCGCGATCAGCAGGATAATGCCGCCGCCGATCCCGCCCCCGACTTTCACGCCGCGGCCCATGCCGCGCCGGTCCTGAACTTGGGAAGGGTCCAGCTGGACGTTGTCGTTGAAACTCATGCTGTCACAATATCGCTTACCGCCTTCGGCGCGGCTGCCGGCCGGTAAAGTTGATCTGATGCCTTTTCTCGACAGACTCCAGCGCTGGGCCGATGACCGACCCGACGGGACCGCCGTCGTCGTGGCCGGGCAACGCCTGAGCTGGGAGGAACTGCGCGGCGCGGCCGCCGGACTGGTGTCCGGCTCACCCGCCGTGACCATGCTGGCTGAGCCGAACTCGCTGCACTTCGCCGTCGCGTTCGCGGCCGCCGTCGCAGGGGAGCGGCAGTGTGCGGTGCTGGATCCGACGTGGCCGCCGGAGTTGCTGGACGGGATCAGGGGCCGGATCCGGGACACCGTGCCCGCCGCGGCCGGCGACGGGTCCGTGGAACTGGTCGACGGGCCGCCCGGTTCTCCGTTCCTGATCGGCCTTACCTCCGGCACTACCGCTGTCCCCAAGGCCTTCACCCGCTCGCGCCGGTCCTGGCAGTCTTCCTTCGATGCCTCGGTCGCGTTCTTTGGCCTTACCGCGGAGGACAGGACCCTGGCGCCGGGACCCCTCGCGGCCAGCCTGAACCTCTACGCACTGGCCGAATGCCTGTACGCCGGTTCGGAGTTCCATACCCTCGCCCGGTTCGACGTCGGCGACGCCCATTCCGCGGTCAGCCATGACGGAATCACCCGGCTGGTCCTGGTCCCCACGACACTCCGGCTCCTCAGCGAACGGGGACTGAGCGGCGGCGTCGACGCCTCGGGCATCCGGAGCATCATCTGCGCCGGCTCCAAACTGGACGCCCGGACCCTGGAAGCCGCCCGCCGCTGGGCACCCAACGCGACCATCTTCGAGTACTACGGCGCCTCGGAGCTCAGCTTCGTCTCAGGCGCCGGACTTCCGCCTGGCCGGCCGCAGGAACAGCGCGGTACCGGGATCGGCGGCCCGTTTCCCGGCGTCGAGATCCGCATCCTCGACGACGCCGGGGTCCAGCTGCCGGACGGCTCGGACGGCAACATCTGCGTCCGCAGCGGCATGGTCAGCGACGGCTACCTCTGGGGCGACGACGGCCACGCCCTGCAAAGCTTCGACGGCTGGCACACGGTGGGGGACCAGGGCTACCTCGACGGCGGGACCCTGCACATGCTCGGCCGCCGCTCGGACATGATCATCACCGCGGGCACCAACGTCTACCCGCATGAGGTCGAGCTGGCACTGGCCTCCGTGCCCGGTGTGGCCGCGGCTGTGGCCGCCGGACTCGCGGACGATCTCCGCGGGCAGAAAGTCGTGGCGGGGATCGTCCCCTCCCACGGCGGGGTGACGGCCACCCAGCTGAAGGCCGGCGTCGAGGACGTGCTGGCCCGCAACAAACGTCCGCTGGAGTACTTCGCGCTGGCCGGGCTTCCACTGACGGACCGCGGCAAGCTCAGCCGGGAACTGCTGCTCGACTGGATCACCCGCAACGACCCCCGGATCCGGCGCCTTGGCTGAGCCGCAGCCGCGGACCCTGCCCGAGGACCGGCAGCCGGTCATCATCGCCGCCCGCCGGACCCCGATCTGCCGCGCGCACGGGGCGCTGAAATCCCTGCACGCCCATGAACTGCTGTCCCCCGTGCTCCGCGCCCTGCTCGGCGGCACCGGCGTGGCCCCGGCGTCGGTGGCTGATGTGGTGATCGGCAACGCCGTCGGCGGCGGCGGGAACGTGGCCCGGCTCGCCGCCCTCGAAGCCGGGCTGCCTGTCAGCGTCCCCGGCCTCACCGTGGACCGCCAGTGTGGCTCCGGTCTGGACGCGATTGTGCTGGCGTCCAGCCTCGTGGCAGCCGGCGGCAGCGGCCTGTACCTGGCCGGCGGGGTGGAGAGCATCAGCACAGCGCCGCTGCGCGCCCGCCGGAACAGCGACGGTGCTCCGGAGTTCTTCTCCCGGGCGCAGTTCGCGCCCCAGGGCCTGGGGGATCCGGACATGGGGTCCGCCGCTGAAAATGTGGCCGCCCGCTTCGGGATCAGCCGGGAGCGGCAGGACGAACTGGCCCTGCGCAGCCACCGGCGCGCGCTGGCGTCTGCCGCCGCGGGGGTCTTCGACGGCGAGATCGTTCCGCTTGCCGGTGTTTCCGGAGTCTCGGGGCCGGGCGGTGCCCGCACGGTCAGTGCCGACGACGGGCCACGCCGGGGCCTCACGGGGGCCGTGCTCGCACGCTTCCCGCCGGCGTTTGCCGCGGGCGGCACCGTCACCGCGGGGAATTCCTGTTTCGACGCGGACGCGGCCGCCGCCGTCGTGATCACCTCGGTTCAACGCGCCCGCGAACTCGGCGCCCGCGATGGCCTTCTGGTGCGGGGCACGGACACCGCCGGAGTGGACCCGCAGCTGCTGGGCATCGGGGCGGCGGTGTCGGCAGAACGGCTGCTGGAGCGGTGTGGCATCACCGCCGCCGCGCTCGGGCTGGTCGAGTTCAACGAGGCGTTCGCGTCGCAGACCCTCGCGTGCCTGGACCGGCTCGGGATCCCGGCGGATCGCGCCAACCTCGACGGCGGCGCCCTCGCCCTGGGGCACGCCTACGGGGCGTCCGGTGCCGTGCTCGTCACCCGCCTGCTGGCGCAGGCCCGCCGCAGCCCGGTCGAGGGGCAACTGGCGCTGGCACTGATCAGCATCGCCGGGGGCATGGGCACCGCCGCGCTGCTGGAGTACCGGAGCCTGTCCTAGCCGCCTGGTCCCGGGGGACATGCCCAGTCCCGGGGACACCCAGCGGACATAGTGGACTTATGTCCCGTGGCCGCAGCCAGGGGAGGGCATGCCCCGTGACCCTGGGACAGGAAGCGCAAGCCCGCGCCGTGCCACCCGGGGGACATGCCCAGTCCCGGGCGCACCCAGTGAACAT